>SKZS01000022.1 GCA_007127255.1 Syntrophomonadaceae bacterium
TCATATATTATTGCTGTCCTGGGTTTTTGGGGCACTTCTTTGCCCTTCCTGGTCCAGTGGTAAAGAGGTTTGCCCCGGTATTTTACAGCTGAATAAAGCGGAGCTAGCTGCTTAATCTCACCTTTAAACTTAAGCAGCAGCGCTTCTGCCTTCCTGCGTTCAAGAACAGGCACCCTGGCCTGCTCTTCAATGCGGCCTTCAGCATCTCCGGTATCGCTAACTTTACCGAGGACAATCTCAGCCCGGTATTTTTTCGGCAGCCCGACAACATACTCTGCCAGGCGTGTGGCCCGACCCAGGCAAACCGGCAGGACTCCTGATGCCATTGGATCAAGGGTTCCTGTATGCCCTGCCTTTGCAACAGAAAATAATCTGCGGGTTATTTGCACTGCCCTGCTCGAAGTTACTCCGGTTGGTTTGTTAACTACAACAATTCCGTCCACCAGGTATATTCCCTCAGGCCTTTGTATTTTTTAACATCTTGCATGCTTCGGCCATAACCTTTTCCTTCACAGACTGAAAATCTCCCTGCAGTCGGCAGCCGGCAGCCCGGACATGGCCGCCTCCGTTTAACCTATCGGCCAGTTCACTGACATCCAGCACTTTGGACCGAAAACCAACCTTGACCTCACTGTCACTTTCAACATAAAAGAGGACTCCCAATTCAACGCCCTCAATGTTTCTTGTGTAGTTGATAATTCCATCAAGATCATCACTGGAAGCCCCACTGCGCTCCCTTATATCATTACTGAGGGTCATTACAGCCATACTTCGTCTTTCATAGAGCTCAAGAGTAGCGAGAGCTTCTTTTAAAAGGATATAGAATGAAAGCGGACGCTCATCAAATATTTTTTGAGAAATTGTCCCCGGGTTAAGCCCCATATCCAGCAGGGAAGCGACAACCAGGTGAGTATTTGAGGTGGTGTTTTCATACTTAAACGAGCCTGTATCTGTAGAGATTGCGACATAAAGCGCCTCGGCAATACTTTTATTAAATTCGACGTTCATTTCCTTTAAAATACCGTAAATAATTTCACCGGTAGCAGCAGCACTGGCATCAACCAGGTCCAGTGTTCCAAAACGCTGGTTTGTTACATGATGATCAATGTTAATAATAATTTTGCTCTTCATTACGGCATCTTTAAATACACCCAAACGATCCGGATCACTGCTGTCGAGCACAATCGTTGTGATTTCAGGATCGGTAATTAAAACATCTTGAACTACTGCTTCCGATCCCTGTAAAAAATGATATTTTCCGGGAATCTGTCCGGGAGTGAAAAGCCTGACCTTTTTGCCTATCCGGCGCAGACCCTCACCCATAGCCAGCAGGGAGCCAACACTGTCACCGTCAGGGAGCATATGCGATATTATATAAAAATATTCTTCACTAAGCAGTATTTCAATTATCTTCTCTCGTTCTGTCATTATCACTGTTCTCTTCTTTTTTCAATGATTTGAGGACGCTTTCAATGTAAGCTCCATATTCTATGGACGTATCAAGATAAAAACTGATTTCCGGAGTATACCTCAATCTGACCCGTCGGCCGATTTCACTCCTGATAAAACCTGAAGCACGGGCCAGGGTTTGCAGGGTTTCCTCTTTTTCCATTTCAGTACCATAAATGCTTACATATACCGAAGCGTAACGTAAATCCCTGGTAAGTTCTACATCAGTTACGCTCGTAATTTCGGCAACACGGGGATCTTTAATCTCCGCGCCGATAATATAGCTTACATCTTTTTTAATCTGTTCGGCAACCCGCCGCACTCTGTTTTCTGACATAATAGAACCCTCCTGTGACGACCTGGTTGATACGGCGAATAGAATAATAACAGCAAATTTTAACGGGCTATCTGCTCCATGGTGTACGCTTCTATGATGTCACCTTCCCGTAGATCATTATAGTTCTCCAGCAATATACCGCACTCGTAACCGGTAAGCACTTCACGCACATCATCCTTGAATCGTTTCAGGGAATCAATTTTCCCTGAATCAAGGATAACAGTACCATCCCTGATTACCCTGACCATGGCGTTGCGGGTTATTTTTCCTTCAATTACATGTGAACCGGCAATGTTTCCCAGGCGGGACACCTTGAAAAGCTCTCTGACTTCCGCCTGCCCTAAAGTAACCTCTTTCATTACCGGTTTAAGTAATCCGGTTACGGCTCTCTTTATATCTTCAATAGCTTCATATATAACCCTGTATAACCTTATATCAACTTCATCCTGTTCAGCCAGTTTACGGGCGTTGGCATCGGGCCTGACATTAAAGCCGATTACTATGGCATTTGAAGCAGATGCCAGCATAATGTCAGATTCGTTTATCGCACCGACTCCTGTATGAATAATTTTTATTTGCACTTCTTCCAGGCTCAGTTTGCCAAGCGCATCCTGAACGGCCTCAAGCGAGCCCTGAACATCCGCTTTAAGAATCAGGTTTAAATCTTTTACTTCACCTTCCTGGATCTGCTTAAAGAGATCATCGAGGGTTACCCGCTGGACGCGTCTGCTTGCTTCTTTAATTTTGAAAGCCCGTTTTTCCGCAACCTGTCTGGCAACCCGCTCATCAGAAACAGCTTGAAATCGATCTCCCGCCAGGGGCACATCATTTAGACCAAGTATTTCAACGGGGGTTGACGGTCCAGCCGCATCGATCCTTTCACCGCGATCATTAATCATTGCCCTGATTTTACCGTAAATTGAACCGCATATTATCGAATCGCCCACTCTGAGGGTGCCGTCCTGGACCAGAACAGTGGCGACAGGACCACGTCCGCGATCAAGTTTTGCTTCGACCACAGAACCACGGGGGATTCTTTCCGGGCATGCTTTAAGTTCACCTACTTCGGCCAGCAGCAGGATCATTTCTAAAAGTTCTTCTATACCGTCACCCCTGATAGCGCTAACCATAACAAAAATGGTATCGCCGCCCCAATCTTCGGAAACAAGACCTTGCTCCGAAAGCTGCTGCTTGACCCGGTCGGGATTGGCATTGGCTTTATCAATTTTGTTGACCGCAACCATAATCGGGACCTTGGCAGCCTTAACGTGATTAATTGCTTCTATGGTTTGGGGCATAACACCGTCGTCGGCGGCAACAACAAGTACTGCGATATCAGTTACCTGTGCTCCCCTTGCTCTCATTGCTGTAAATGCTTCGTGACCCGGTGTATCTAAAAAGACTATTTGCCTGTCGTTTACATCTACCTGGTAAGCGCCGATATGCTGGGTAATACCGCCTACTTCGCCATCGGTAACTTTAGCGCTCCTGATTGAATCAAGCAGTGACGTCTTTCCGTGATCGACATGTCCAAGCACAGTAACCACGGGCTTGCGATGCACTTCTTGCGTATCGCCTTCATCACAAATAGATAGAAGCTCTTCTTCAACAGGATCTTCAATGTATTCAACATCGAACCCGTATTCCTCGACAAGAAGCTCGACAGATTCCGGAGTCAGCGGCTGATTAAGGCTGGCCATCACTCCCATATCCATTAACTGGGTTATTAGCTGGGTAGCTTCAACATCAAGATGACCGGCCAGCTCCCCTACAGTAATCTGCCCTTCAAGTCTTATTTTTGGCTTGATCGCTTTAAGTGCTGCAGCTCGCTTTTCTTCCTGGATTGCTTTTCGCGCTTTTCGGCTGGGGGGCTTCTTTTCCTGATCTTTGGGTTTATCAGTTTTTGTAGACTTTTTAGAAGCCGGTTTCTCTTTTTCTGCTTCTTTCTCCCTCTTCTTCACCGTATCTTTCTTAGTCTCTTTTTTAGCGGTACCTGTTTTTTTCTCTTTAGTCTCTTCAACAGATGGTTTGCCTTCCGTTTGACCTGTTAAAATAGACATAACTTTTTTAGCTTCATCATCTGTCAGGGTGCTCATATGGTTATTGACCCTAATATCCATATTTTCCATAACTTCGATTAGCTTTTTACTGGTTGTGCCCAGCTCTTTTGCTAACTCGTAAACTCTAACCTTGCTCATTTAAAACACCTCCATAAGGTAAGCCCTCCCCGTCAAGATCCTTCAACTTCATTTCCTTTTTCAAGAATTTTATCTAATTCTGATACCAGTTCCTCAGAAACAGACAGCTGCAGGTTCTTTTCAAAACGACGTCCTTTAATCGCTTTTTCCAAACAGGACTGCAGTGGACAGACATACGCTCCGCGACCCGGCATTTTGCCGGTTAAATCAAGCGCTGCTGTCGCTTCCGGGGTCCTTACTACCCGAATCAGCTCTTTCTTCGGTTTTTTTTGCCGGCAGCCGACACAGATACGCAGGGGGATTTTACGTTTCTTAATCATCTGCCAACAAATCCTCCTCAGGCGTTTCTTTAGTATCGGGCTCTTCTGAACCAGCCGGCATTTCTTCAGCTGTTTCTTCTGCAACTTCTTCATCTTCTGCAGTGTCTGTTTCAGCTGCTTTTTCTTCTTTCTGCCCTTCTGTTTCTTCTGTTTGCTCTTCTATGTTTTCTTTTTGTTCTTCTACTTCTTCTGCCTGTTCTTCTGCAGCAATTTGTTCAGTTTCGCTGCTTTCATTCTCCCGACCATCATCTGTATCACCGGATAAGCCAATTGCCGACAGGCTTTGTTCTGTATGCTGTGTTTCACTGGAAATATCAACTTTCCAACCGGTAATCCGGGCTGCCAAACGGGCATTTTGCCCTTCCTTGCCGATCGCCAGGGATAACTGGCTGTCGGGAACGATAACTGAAGCACCTTTATTTTCATAGTCAACTGTTACTGCAGCTACTTTTGCCGGACTTAGAGCATTGGCAACGTATTCTTCCGGCTCTTCACTCCATTTTACAATATCTATTTTTTCACCCTTCAGTTCATTGCTAATGGCCTGAACCCTGCTGCCCTTGGGTCCAACACAGGCCCCAACCGGATCAATATCCTGGTTGTGCGAAATAACTGCCAGTTTAGAGCGATGACCTGCTTCCCTGGCCGTCGCTTTGATTTCGACTATACCTTCATATATTTCCGGCACTTCCATCTCGAAGAGCCTTTTGAGAAAACCTGTATGAGTCCTTGTTACAATAATCTGCGGGCCCTTGGTTGTTTTTTTAACATCAAGAATAAAAGCTTTGACCCTCTCTCCCTGGCGGTAACGTTCATGCGGAATTTGTTCAGCCACTGGAAGAACAGCCTCAGTCCTTCCCAGGTCAATGATAACATTTCTCTGCTCAAAGCGACGCACAAGGCCTGTAATCACTTCTTCCGTTCTATCCACAAAACTTTCATATATTAGCTCCCGTTCTGCTTCCCTGATTCTCTGGATTACGACCTGTTTGGCAGTTTGAGCAGCTATTCGGCCAAATTCTTTCGGTGTCACTTCCATTTCGACAATATCTCCAACCTGACAGTGCGGATCATAAACACGCGCTTCGTACAGGCTCACTTCCGTTTCTTCAGAGCTGACATCCTCTACTACCTTTAATTGTGAAAATACCTTGATTTCACCTGTTTCCCGATCTATAGTTACGCTGACGGCAGGTGCTGATTGAAAGTTTCTCTTGTAAGCCGAGACAAGCGCTACTTCCAAAGCTTCGAAGAGAATCTCCTTGCTAATGCCCTTCTCTTTTTCTAACGATTCAAGCGCTGCAAATAAATCCTTATTCATCCTGTTTTACTTACCCTCCTTTCTTCCTGTCTTTTAAATCTTTATCTTTTTCCGGACCGGTGTACCAGAGGTTGGCCCGATCAATTAAATCGTAAGGGATCTGTACTGTACTGCCATCTTCTTTTATAACTTCTATAGATTCATCACCGGCATTCTGCAAAATACCACTAAAATTTTTGCTGCCTGCAAGCATTTGCCTGGTTTTTACCTTGACTTTTTCACCCTGGAATCGAATGAAATGCTCTTTTTTAGTGAGAGGTCTTTCAATTCCGGGAGAAGAAATTTCGAGGGTATAGGCATGGGGAATCGGATCCTTTATATCCAGAAAATCCGATAAAGCCCTGCTTACCTCCTCGCAATGATCTATTGTCACACCACCGTCGGTATCTATATACAGTTTCAACTGCCCATGTTTTCCGACAACATAATCTAAGTGAACCAGCTCGAAGCCAAGTTCTTCAAGGTAGGGTTCAATCAGTTTAATTAAGTCATCCCTGGTTTCTTCCCTGCTCACTAAATTTACCCCTTATTAACATGAAAGAGTGGGGAACCACCCACCCTTCACAAATAAACCTATTCGCCTCAATTAATTTACCACAAATATGCAAAAAGCGCAAGGATAAAACTTAAGTCTTCAGCCCTAACCCGACTTGGTGTCTATCCTTAATATATACTTAACTATTTCCCAGTACATTTTAGCCCTGGCCAGGACGCCTTTCCACAAACCTAATTTTTCTTCTTTCATGACATGGGAGAGATCCGGCAGCGGCACTTCTGCTGTCTTAATATTATTGTCTTCAACGTACTTATGCAGGGCGACTTCGATCCCGAAACGCGATAAATCCAGACCGGAAATATTCTCCAAAAGCTCCCTTTTTAAAGCACGCTGACCAGAGAGAAACGGGGCCATTTTTTGGGCGATATCGGTTGTAGTTCTACCCTTTTCAAAAATGCCGATTGACATCATGGCCTCTCCCGATAAAACCGGTTTTAATATGTCATTAATATGCTTTTCGGTCAGGCCGATTAAATCGGCATCCAGAATGAGGATATTATCTGCAGTGCTGCGATCAAGTCCGGTCTTGACAGCTCCGCCCTTACCCCTGTTTTCTAAGAGTTCAATTATATCGACATCTTCGAATGCCGAAGCTGCTTCTACAGTCCTGTCTTCAGAACCATCACTGATTACAATTATTTGATCGATTAGATCTGAGCTATCCAAAGCCGAAAGGACACTGCTAATCGTTTTTTCCTCATTATAGGCCGGTATAATAGCAGCTACCTTCATGGCCGTCCCTCCCCGTTAAATCAATCTACATTTTTTGCAGCCAGCAAATCAAGTTCTTCCTTTAAGACCTCTAATAACTGTTCTTGCCGGACAGTACGTATTACTTTACCCTGTCGAAATATGATACCGGTTTTTTTGCCGGCAGATATCCCTACATCTGCTTCCCTCGCTTCACCGGGCCCGTTAACAGCACAACCCATAACCGCTACTTTCACGGGCATATTATATGCTTCCAGCATTTTTTCAACATCCTTTACCAGGGGCACCAGTTCAACCTGGCACCGCCCGCAGGTCGGACAGGAAATCAAGTCGGGGCCAAATATTCTTAAATTCAGCGATTGCAGGATATGGCGGGCCACCCTGACTTCTTCAAGCGGCGAGGCCGTTAATGAAACTCTAACCGTGTCTCCTATCCCCTCAGCCAGGAGAGCCCCTATACCCACAGCACCCTTAATCATTCCTGTTGAAGGCGGGCCTGCTCCCGTTACTCCGATATGAAGTGGATATGCTTTTCTTTCAGAAAACAGACGATAAGCGCTTATTGTCGTATAAACATCTGAAGCCTTCAAAGAAATAATTACATCCTCAAAACCGATCCCTTCAAGTGTTTCCAGGTGACCCAGTGCTGATTCAACCAGGGCTGCGGCAGTTGCGCCGCCATGCTTCTTTAACAAATGCTTTTCCAGTGACCCTGCATTGACTCCGATTCTTAAAGGAATCCTGTAACTGCGGGCTCTTCTGGCCAATTCAGCCAGTTTTTCACGACCGCCAATATTGCCTGGATTTATCCTGATCTTCGATGCTCCACTTTCCAGTGACTGGTAAGCAAGCTTGACATCAAAATGTATATCGGCAATCAGGGGAAGAGGGCTTTGCACAACCAGTTTTTCCAAAACCAGGGCAGCCTCCCTGTCGGGCACGGCAACGCGCACCAGGTCGGCACCAGCCTCATAAAGCCTGTTAATCTGCTCCAGGGTTTCACCGTAATCGCCGGAGCAGGTATTGGTCATCGATTGAACCGTTACCGGCGCGCCACCGCCAATCAAAACGTTTCCAACCCGGACAGGTCTACTTGTCCTGCGCTCGATTTTATCCATGTTCAGCACCACGTCGTTTAATGTAATAAAAGAACTTTAAAACCAGCTTACCTACCCTAGTTATTCGGCGAAATGATAAAGCGTAAAACATCCTGGTAGGTGATATACAGGATCAGTGTAATCAGCAGCGCAAAGCCAATAAAATGGATGATCCCTTCCTTTTCCGGCTCTATCGGACGACCGCGAATAGCTTCAATACCCAGGAAAAGCAGTCGCCCGCCATCTAAGGCCGGAATTGGCAGGAGATTGATAATCCCCAGGTTGATACTGATCAGGGCCGTTAAAACCAGCAGATGAACAAAACCGGTCTGGGCTGCCTCTCCTATAGTATGGACAATCCCTACCGGTCCTGCCACATCAAGCGGGGCCTGGCCGGATACTACCTGGTAGAGGGCTGCCAGTATTAATCCATATCGCTCAAAACTAACAATAAGCGAAGGGAAAAAACTATACTTTTTTATCTCGGGACCGATACCGATAACGCCCCGTTCA
>SKZS01000179.1 GCA_007127255.1 Syntrophomonadaceae bacterium
GAAGACCTGGATGGCTTCGCAAATTTCTTCATTGTACAGGCTGAAGAAGAAAGGTTTCATGCTATGAAATTTTTCGAATTTATCTTTGAACAGGGTGAGGAAGCAGTAATTACCGGATTTCAAAATCCTAAACGCGACTTTAAATCAACAGAAGAGATCTTCAGTCTGGCCTTAGAACATGAAAAGTTGGTCAGCAGCCTGATAAATGACCTGATGACTCTGGCCCAGGAAGAAAAACATTATGCAAGCATCAGCTTCCTGCAGTGGTTTATCGATGAACAGGTGGAAGAAGAAGCAAATATGGGTAAACTTTTGAGCCAGGTCAAGCGGGTCGGCGAAAAAGGGCATGGCATCCTGATGCTTGACAGAGAACTGGCCGGGCGAACCTTTACCCCCGAAGCAGAATAAGTTCACTTTTGCACTTTTGGGGTCAGGCCTCAAAATTGAACTTATTCCCAAAACCGGCGGACTTACCATTTTATGATGGCGAACGCCGGTTTTTCTTGAAAAGAAGTTCAACCCTGAGGCCTGACCCCAATTGTTGAACTTGCTTAGTTAACCATCAGAAAGGCATAGCGATGCATTTCCTGGTTATTGTCGCGCAAGACTTCGATTGGATAACCTGCACTGCGAACTGTAGAGAAAACATCCACAGCTAACGATTCAGGGCCGGGACGGGAATCGTCCTTATTTACACAGTCTTCTCGCGAACCTTTACACTGGCTGCAAAGCCGGCATTCATCCATGAAAAGCATAAAAGCTTTATGGTAACCGACCCAGAAAACTTCGCGTTCAAGTCCAACCAACTCTTTTTCAAGTTGTCTGCTCCAGGGCACACGGTCTTCAGGACGGTCAACTGTTTTGGCAAAATGAAATATAACTGCATCTTCGTATTCGGAAAAAAAGGCTCGGCACTCTTCTACAGAAGGCACCTGTGGCGGGCATGATCCCTTCTTTCCGTAACTGCTGCAACCAAACTGACACTTAAAACGTACCCAGTGAGCAACTACAATATGTGATGCTTTTATCCAACGATAGTCATTAAAGTTAAAACGGGCAAATAATGCTTCAAGTTCATTGTGACCAGTTATCGTATTCCACCTCCAGTATGTTTTAATTAATTATACCCTTATTATGCCCAGTTTATAAATAATACGTCAACTTGAGTTGAATATAACAATATGTATGTTCTATAATAAGAACATCTGAATAAGGGGGTATTTTTATGAAAATGATGAAAGGTATGCTTATTGCCCTGGCTCCTGCAACGCTATTTGCCATATATTCATACCGCCTAAGTGCGGTACTTTTAATCATGGTTAGTGTTGCGGCAGCAGTGGGTTCTGAAGCACTTTACCAATACCTGGCCAAGAAACCATTCAAGATCAAAGACTTAAGTGCCGTTGTAACAGGACTGCTTCTAGCCCTGACCGTATCTCCTTCCCTGCCCCTTTACGTGGTGGCCACAGGAGCGGTTTTCGGTATAGTAATCGGAAAGCAGGTATTCGGTGGTTACGGAAAAAACATTTTTAACCCGGCCCTTTTCGGACGTCTTTTCATAATATATGCTTTTCCCGGCACTATGACACCCTGGCTTTCCCCTGTAGATCTTGTTTCAACAGCTACTCCTCTGCAGATTATCCGCAGCGAGGGAGTGCAGACTCCTCTGCACGAGCTTTTTTTAGGCACGGTCCCGGGCAGCCTTGGTGAAACCTCGGCACTGCTGCTGTTGCTGGGGGCAGGCTGGCTAATCTATAACCGTTTTGCTAACTGGCGTATACCGATTAGCGTTATCGCAGCTGTCGTCCTTGTTTGCATTCTAACCGGACAGGATATCCTGTTTCATCTTTTCTCAGGCAGCCTGATTATCGGAGCCTTCTTTATGGCAACCGATCCGGCCAGTTCGCCTAAAACACAACTCGGCCGCTATATCTTCGGATTCGGTGTTGGTTTAATTATTATTGCAATGCGCCTGTGGGGCTGGCTTCCTGAAGGGACCACCTTTGCCATTATCGGCATGAACGTACTTGTTCCATTGATCAACCGCTACACTAAACCGAAACCTAAACCTAAAACTACTTAAGGATAATAAAGGTAATATATTTACCTGGAGCCTGAAACCAGTTTAAAATTGCCGATTGCCTGGCCAAAAGGAAGTTCAACAATTGGGGTCAGGCCTGATTGTTGAACTTCCTGAATCACCGGGGCTGCCGGGTAAAAAACAAGTTCAATGTTGAGGCCTGACCCCAATTGTTGAACTTTTTTTTTGTTTTTATGGTGTGGGTAGTGTGGTTAAGAATCTTTTTAGTTCGGCGGCGGAAACGGCCAGGCCTCTGACCTCGGCGGGATCGCTGTTACGTAAGGTGGCAAAGATAACGCCTACCACTTCACCATGTTCGTTGAAAACGGGGCTGCCACTGCTGCCCGGGTAGACCATTGCTTCAACCACCAAAAAAGGGATGTCGCTATGCCTGTTTTCACGGTAACTTACGACCATTCCCTTATTGGCAACCCGGGCAAACTGCAAGGGGTTGCCAATAACCAGCACTTCCTGATTAGAATAGGCTGGAGTATCAGAAATTGACACGACTGGCAGGTTCTCGGCCTGCAGTTCAATTACCGCAAGATCGGCATCCGGATAGACAGTCCACTGCTGTGCTGTAAAGGTGCCTATATTGGAGAAAGAGACCCTGACTGAGGTGGCGTCTTCAACAAGATGCCGGTTTGTAACAACCAGGCCATCTTCTTCAAGGTTAAAGCCGGTTCCTCGCATCTGACCCCCCGTGGGGCCTGATGGTCCTTCAACATAAACCCGGACAACTGAACTCCTTAGCTCTTCAACCAGCGGATCGTCAGAAAGGGCCCACGACTCGCGCAGAAAAGTAAAAGCAGGTCCGGCGAAAACAGAAAGCCAGCGCCCGGTTACTGAAAACAGAAAGATCAAGGCCAGGAAAAGAGCAACCATACCGATAAAATAGCGGCGGGTCCTGTACCACGCGGAGAATTCTTCTCCGTGATCTAGCTCTTCCTTCCCCTCGTACATACGGTTTAATTTTTCTTTAAGTTCGCGGTCGTGGTCTTCTTCCCTGTAACGATTAACTGGATCCCACTCCTTTATAAGCTAAGACTTAAACAGTATGTTCTAAAAGATCTACAAACCATCATAATGGCGATAAAGATCAGACTCCATTTTCAAAAAAACAATTCTGGCCGCATTAGCTTCAGTCTATACTTTGTCCTCTTTGGCTGCCATAACAATTTATCCAGGGTTTTCCGGTATCTGGCAGAATCTTTTCTTTTTTTATAAACCGCGCGTTGTTTATAGCTCTTCCGGCAGGTATAATTGTAGTTGAGGTGAGAGGCAGCTTTTAAATAAGCCTGCCGGATTATGGACAAGGATAAAAAACCTTTCCGATCGCAGGACCGGGAACTCTTGAAGAAAAAAATTCATCGCGCCCTGTTCGAAGCACGCAGCGCCCTGCACAGGGGCGACGAAGAAGCCGCCCGGGAAATTGTGCGCAAGATCATGGCAGAGGCTGCCCCTGCTGCTTACGAAGCCAGCAAGGACGGCAGTTTTAACTGGGTTGTCGAAGCTTTAAAACCGCTTGACGAGTTGATGCTGCCCGAAAACAACGACTACAATCAAGACTGAATGAATTGAACGATTCAATTAAAAGAAGCTTAAACAAACATAAAAGCCATTACCAGTCCGATAACCAGGAAAACCGGGACAATGATCAGGATGAACAGAGTAAGCACGTAAGCAAGAATACTCATACCGGTTGACAGGCCGTGGCTCTCACGCAGTGCAATAACCTGCAGCACAATGACCCAGATTGATATACCGAAGCCAACCAGGCCGCTTAATACAGAGCCGACGACCCCGAACAGCCCGCCAATTACTGTTATCGGCACCCCGATAATACCGGGGAAATTGGCAAAAGTATAAGCAGAAAACAGGTTCCAGTACCCGCCGCTTCCGCCAAAAAGGCGGCCGAACAAATGCAAAACCCCCACATAAATCAGAAGAATCAAGACAGCAATCAGCAACCCGCCGATTGCCAGGGGCAGAAACGGAATTGTGAAAGCAAACTGGCGGGTCATTTCTTCATAGAAACCTACTACTTCCGGATCAAATAGAGCAGCCAGGCTGCCTAAAACAGATATGCCCAGGTAAATCAGCAACCCCCACCACACCGGCCTTTCCCTGGCAATTTCATTTAAAGTATCGCTCGGGCTTACAATCACGCCATATAGCCAGTCGAACAACTTGTCTCCCATTAATACACCTCCTAAGCTACTACCTTACCTGGTAGCGGATATCGGGGGATATGCCTTCCCTGAGCATCTCAAGTTTTAGCAGTTCCGGACCAAGCAGGGCTTTCTCGAGTGTAACCAGTATCTGGTAGCCATAATCAAAAAGTTGGGTAAACATTGAAGGCGGCGGAAATTCATAGCGGACCGGGTTTTCAAAGTTGTTAAGTTCAGCCAGGTATGCAATGGCTTCATCAATGCCCCCGAGGCGATCAACCAGCCCCATCTCCCTGGCCCGGCTGCCCAGATATATTTCCCCTGTAGCTAATTCTCTCACATTATCAACTGCCATGCTTCTCCCCTCGGCCACATCATCAATAAACTGGCGGTAGGCCTCGTCGGAAAAGTCCTGCATCATCTCCCGTTCTTTATCGGTCAAAGTCCTGCTGAACATATCTTTATGTTCACCTGACTTTATAACTTCAACTTCAAGACCCAGCATATCATAAAGCCCTTCCATATCTATAAAAGTGCTTATAACACCGATTGAACCGGTCATTGTTCCGGGTTGAGCTACAATACCCTGGGCGTAAGCAGAAATGTAGTAGCCTCCGGAAACAGCCATGTCAGCCATGGAAACCACAACCGGTTTTTCAAAATCCCTGATCATATAGGCTATCTCCTGTGAAGCAGCAATAGAACCACCCTGGCTCTGGACCCTCAGGACTACACCCTCAATCATATCGTCTTCGGCTGCCCGTTCAAGCTGGCTATAGACCAGGCGGGGAGTTATTCCCCCGGTAGCAAACAGACCGGCCTGACCTTCCTGAATAGCCCCGTTTAGATATATGACCACAATATGCTCCTGATCATACCTTGACGGATCTCGCCTGCTATCAAAATCACTAATAAATGGTAATAAAATAACGGCAATAATGGAAACTACAATCAACAGGCTGATAATAATTTTACGCTTTTCCACCACTAATCACTCCCGGCGGTATATTTTTATATCACTGTTAAATTTGACAGGTTTGCGAAAAGTTCCTGCTGCATGCTGTAATTATATTCTCATCTCAAAGAAACAACTAATTAATTATTGTGCCTGCACCAGCTTTATGCTAATATATATATAACTGCTATGGTTATAAATTAACTTGTTTAACTGGAGGACATAATATGGATGAAAGAAACCTGTTCGCTCAAGCAATTCCCTTAAAAGAGTTAACGGCTTACCAGGAAGGCGCAGTTGTAAGCAAGGAAATTCTGAAAAAAGAGACCGGGACAGTAACTATTTTTTCGTTTGACCAGGGGCAGGGTCTAAGTGAACACACTGCACCCTTTGACGCCCTGGTTTGCATCTTAGATGGAACCGCGGAAATCATAATAAGCGGGAAATCGTCGCTGGTCAAAGAAGGCGAAATGATCATCATGCCTGCTAATGAACCGCATGCCCTGAAGGCTAATGAGCGATTCAAGATGATGCTGGTAATGATTCGTTCATAATTGACATATTAAGAAAAGGAGGTTATGCAATTGTCATTTAAGATTAATGATAATGTTACCTGGGTCGGTAAAATTGATTGGGAACTGCGTAAATTTCACGGTGAAGAGTTAAGTGCCCACCGGGGTAGTTCATATAACTCTTACCTGGTCCGGGGCAAAGAAAAAACCGTTTTAATCGACACTGTCTGGCGTCCCTTTGCCGAGGAGTTTATTGCTAACTTAAAAAAGGAAATTGATTTAAACGAAATTGACTGCATCGTTGCCAACCATGGCGAAGTCGACCACAGCGGGGCACTGCCTGCCTTACTGCGCGAGATACCCGACACTCCCATATACTGCAGCAATGCCGCCGTCAAATCATTGAAAGGGCAATATCACGAAGATTGGAATTTCCAACCGGTAAAAACAGGTGACAAACTTGATATTGGCGGCGGGAAAGAACTGATTTTTATCGAAGCTAAGATGCTGCACTGGCCGGACAGCATGTTTTGCTACCTGACCGAAGACAGTATTCTATTCCCCAATGACGCTTTCGGCCAGCATTACGCCAGTGAGCTGATGTATAACGACCTGGTTGACCAGTGTGAACTATACGGTGAAGCAATTAAATACTATGCCAACATTTTAACTCCCTTCAGCAAACTGGTTACAGCCAAGATTAAGGAAGTTGTCGGGCTGGGTCTGCCTGTAGATATGATCTGCCCCAGCCACGGGATTATCTGGCGTGAAGATCCGATGCAAATCGTCAATAAGTACCAGGAATGGGCTGATAAATATAGTGAAAACCAGGTCACTATCGTCTACGACACCATGTGGGATGGAACCAGGAAGGCTGCCGAAGCCATCGCTTCGGGTATCAAGAAGGCAAACGGAACAATTAATATTAAACTCTATAATGCCGCCCGTTCAGACACCAACGACGTCATAACGGAGATATTTAAATCAAGGGGCATTGTGGTCGGCTCGCCAACCATCAATAAGGGAATCCTTCATTCGATTGCCTCAATAATGGAAATGTCTAAAGGACTGCAGTTTCAGGATAAAAAAGGCGCCGCCTTCGGCTGCTACGGCTGGAGCGGAGAATCAGTTAAAATAATTAACGAACTTCTAAAAGAAGCGGGATTCGGACTGATCAACGAAGAAGGCCTTAAAATGCTCTGGAACCCCGATCAAAAAGCAGTTGAAGCCTGCGTTGAATACGGCGAAGAAATCGGGGCTGCTTTAGCTTAAATGTATTAAAAACATTCCGCAGGCACGGTAAACTGTAAACTGTGCCTGCTTCTTTGTGTACAAAAGCGTTTGAAAAAAGTTCTGTTATCAATCACAGACATGGTAGAGCATAAGTTACTAGCAACTATCCGACTTTTAAACAGTATATATTTAGAAAACCAAAATCAGAAATTTTTCCAGGGCGCCGCTTATTTTTAGTTACTAAAATTCGAAGATTTAATGCCGTTTCCGACACCATTCCAGTAGATGTCAAGCAGGGCAGCAATTTGTTTGTCATCCACATCAACTTTGTCGATAATTACCATTCCGCCCATCACTACATAGTTCAGGGCGAGGAAAAGACGTCCGGCCATTTCTATATCGATATCGGAACGGACTTCTTTTAGTTCCACACCGTCATGCAATAGATCAGTAATACCCTGGAGCAATTCCTGGCGTCTTTCAATGACCCAGGTCTGCAGCTCCTGTAAACTTAAAGGCCGCTCGTTAAACAAAAGGTAAAGCCTCCTGCGATTTTCCTGGAGAAGGTCGAGATGGGTCTTAATTATAGTGAACATTGTTGTTCTGACCGATGCGTTTTTAGATAAATGTTGATGAAATGACTGCAAGTATGATTCAGCACAATGAGAAAAACTTTCTTTAAAAAGATCTTCCTTGCTGGGGAAATACTCATAAACGGTTCCCTTGCCCACCGCTGCCCGCTCGGCAATCTCAGTAATTGTGACCTGGTAAAAATCTTTATCCATAAATATTTCTACTGCTGCTAAAAGGATTTGCTCTCTTTTGTTACCCACTTCCTTTTTCTGCTCATTGGTTTTCGGCACTGGTTTAAACTCCCTTCTTCAGTTTACTTTATAACCGTAACAATTTCCTGGCCTGAGACACTAAACAGGTATAAGATCACTGCAGCTAATATCAATACTATAACCATGCGTAAGATTGCTATAAACAACTGCCGGCCTTTTCTCCATCCAGGCTCTTGCTCCTGCCCAGCAGTATTGTAGACCAAACCAGCCTTTCCATCCGCGCCAGAGCTGCCGGCAGCAATTTTAAAAGGCCCGGCTTCAAGTTCCGTTTCTTGGCCGGAAACTCTTTTTACCCTGGTCAATACCTTGTAAATTGAAGGTATGGCCAGGAGAAGCAATAGTGTCCCGGTCAGCTGCCCGCCAATGATAGTGATTGCCATCGGGGCCTGAAGCTGGCTGCCTTCACCGAAACCTAAAGCCAGGGGCAGCAGGCCCAACCCCGTGGTAGCCGTGGTCATTAAAATCGGGCGAAGGCGGGC
>SKZS01000061.1 GCA_007127255.1 Syntrophomonadaceae bacterium
GGAATGTGGGCGCCGGCGAAGGAGTGGTAAGCCCGGAAATCAATGATTGAGAAACCTTCTTTGATCGCCAGTTCAGTTTCAGCTGCACTGTATGCCTTTGGTTGAGCAAGGTTACGGAGCAGTTCCGGACCGGTGCGGTTTATCTCCGAGCAGCGGGCAAAATGATCCGGTGCTGCCGGCATGCCTGTCAACAAATCAACTTTGAATGCTTCAAGTTCAGTATGCTGAAGGGCATAATTATTTCGATTTTCCATGCCGATTGTGCTCCACAGCTTGGCCGACAAAGCTCTGCCGCAGAGAGAACCCATACCGTGGGCCGGGTAAACTTCGACATGGTCGGGCAGTTCCTTCAGGCGTTTAAGGCTGTTAAATAGTTTCTCTGCCAATTCCTCTTCACGATTGGGAAACAGGTCGGGCCGCCCCACATCACCAACCATCAGGGTGTCCCCGGTAAAAGCCAAAACCGGTTCTTTACCTCTTTCCAGGTCTGTTACTACATAGACAGTGCAATCGGGGGTATGACCGGGAGTTTCCAGCAGCTTAAAATGCAGGCTTTCAATGGCAAACTCCTCTTCGTCTTTCAGGGCGTGGTGCGGGAAAGTGCAGTTGGCAATTGCGGGAGCGTAAATTTTTGCTCCGGTTACATCGGCCAGCTCCATATGCCCGGATAGAAAGTCGGCATGGAGATGGGTTTCCAGTATTCCGGTAATTTTCATGCCAAATTCACTGGCTTTTTCCAGGTAAACTTTTATATTACTGCGAATCGGATCTACTACTACACACTCACTTCCACTGCCAATTACATACGAGCATTGAGCTATGCCCGGGGTGTAAATTTGTGCAAAATGCATACTAATTCCTCCTCTATATATTTGTTACTGCCAGATCAGCGTGATGACCGCTGCTGCGGCCAGGCCGCAGATAATGGTTAAAAGCAGACCGAAGCGCATAAACGAACCAAAGGAAAACGGCGCTTTGCTTAAGACCATCAGGGCAGCCTGGTGGGTTGGCAGCAGCAGCGTTAAATTAGAACCTGCCGCTACCGCCATCAGGGCTGCAGCTGTTTCCAGGGTACTACTGCCTGCTGCTATACCGACAGCCAGGGGAGCCATAAATACCGCAGATGCAGCATTGTTGATAGCATTGGATAGAACCGATGCGACAAATAACAGCAATACTATCAACCAGAAGGACTGTAGGCCTTCTGTAAATCCGGCCAGTGCTGATGATAGAAGTTCCAAACTGCCGGTGTGCTCCAGGGTCTGGCCGATGCCGAGCATAGCTCCCAGGAAGAAAACTATCTTCAAGTCGATGCATTGATACGCGTCCGGAAGCTTTAAGACACCGAAAAATACCATTAACAGAGCAGCGCCCCCAAAGCCATAAGCGGGATGCAGCAGGCCTGAACTCACCGCAGCGATGGCCAGGGTTATTACAAGCAGAGTAAACTTCTTTTCTTTTGTAGAAAGTGGCGCAAAAGCTTTTGTTTCAAAAAGATCGGACTCAGTTTCAGTTGTTGTAATATTTTCAGTATTCTTATCTTCTATGTCTTCCTTATTAAGGCTGCGGTCTTTGCCTTTTTCCCCTGCCCCCGGGGTGATTCCACATGTTTTGCAAAACAGCCAGGCAATCAATGCCGTTATAAACATGGCCAGCCCATGCGGGGCATAGTCAAACATTCTAAATGACTGCCCGGTAGACGAGAGCATGTAAGAGGCTATGATTATGTTTGGAGCACTGCCAATCAGGGTAATTGTGCCGCCTAAAATTGAAAACATAGCCAGAGGAAGTCCGAAAACACCGGGACTCTGACCGGTTCTCCGGGCCATCCTGACAGAGGTAGGAAGCATCAGGCCAACAGCGCCAACATTGTTCATTATTGTTGATAATAAGGCACTTACAGCAGCTACACTTATAATTTGTCCCCGCAGGCTTTTAGCATGTTGGGCCAGGTATTGACCCAGTCCTCTAAGCAGTCCTGAATTGATCAAGCCCTGGCTGATTAAAAAGACGGTAATAATTGTGACCAGGGCCGGGTGCCCGAAGCCGGAAAATAATATGTCCGGAGGGACTATACCGGCCAGCCCAAGGAGAAGCAAGCCTGTTATGGCAATAATATCTATCCGAAATCTCCCTGAAGCGATGGCAGCCAGTACCGCAATTAAGACTGCCCAGGAAAGGATTTGCTCTACCCCAATAGCTCACCCCACTTAATAGTAGCTCTTATTATTATAAGGCAAAATTATGAATATATAAAGGCAATTAGAACTGCTTGGCCTGAGGATATCTTGACGAATTAGGTTAAATAAGATATTATTAATCATATTAGTAGTAATAGTATATTTGCTCTATCTGCTTGGAATTAACATATATTTTTAAACCTCAAGGGAGGCGGGTTAATTATAATGCAGCTTACCAGGCAAACCGAATATGCAATAAGAACCCTGATTGAACTGGTCAGGGCCCCTGAAGGAGTTATGGTAAACAGCAAAGCTATAGCAGAAAAGCACAATCTACCGGAGAAATTTCTTAATAAAACTATTCAAATACTCGCCCGGGCGGGATTGGTTGAAACGAGGCGGGGTATGCAGGGAGGAATTCGCCTGGCGGTTTCGCCTGATTCTCTTAAAATAGCCGATGTTTTAGCTGCCATAGAAGGCAAGTTAGCGTTAAATCCATGTCTCGGCGGT
This sequence comes from Syntrophomonadaceae bacterium, assembly GCA_007127255.1. Classification (GTDB taxonomy): domain Bacteria; phylum Bacillota; class Dethiobacteria; order DTU022; family DTU022; genus T3SED10-7. Next base: position 2,691 of record SKZS01000061.1, read on the forward strand.
GATTACCACTGCGAGAATCAATATTTATGTCCGGTGCGAAAAGTTTTACAACGGACCCAGGAAGCAATCCTGGCTGAATTAAGTAAAGAAACTTTTGCCGACCTGGCGAAGGGAGAGGTTACTTGTGAGTAAAAAGAATTTTGAAAAACAAAAGCAGTTAATGAGGAAAAATATTTTGGAACTGTATAAAGGAGCTTAGCCTTACTTAAGCCATGAGAAGCTTAAAGAGGAAGAAGGAAGTTCAGCCAGTTATTTTAAAATAAAACATTTGATCAGGAGGGATCAGTATGTTTTGCAACCAGTGTGAACAGACAGCGAAAGGAAAGGGTTGTACCGTTAAAGGAGTTTGCGGGAAAACTCATGAAGTAGCATCCCTGCAGGATCTTCTCGGCCATGCGCTAAAAGGCCTGGGTCTCTTTGCTCATGAAGGCCGCAGGATTGGCTACATTGATGAAACGGTCAATCGCTTTACTGCGGAAGCCCTGTTTTCAACCTTGACTAACGTTAATTTCGATCCAGAGCGGTTCGTGGGGCTTATCAATGAAGCGGTGAGACTTCGGGAAAATTTAAAGGACGCTGTAAACGAATCTGGAGGGGATACTGAATTTTCACTACCTGTCGCTAACCTGCAGCCTGCCGGCGATATGGAAAAAATGATTAAGCAGGGTGAAAAGCTTGGACACCCCTGCAGCAACAATGCACCTGAAGATATCGTTTCCCTGCAGCAGACCATGTATTATGGAATTAAAGGGATTTCAGCTTATGCTCATCACGCGGCTGTCCTTGGAAGAGAAGACGATGCGATTTATGCTTTCCTGCATGAAGGACTGGCTTCCCTGAGTATTCCTGACCTTGAGTTGGATGATTGGCTGTCATTAGTTCTAAGGTGTGGTGAAATAAACTTAAAGGTTATGGAGCTGCTTGATGCCGCTAATACTTCGGTTTATGGTCATCCAGTTCCAACAGAGGTGCCCCTCGGCTATAAAAAAGGCAAAGCAATTCTGGTATCAGGCCATGATCTGTTTGATTTGAAGAATATCCTGGAACAGACTGAAGGAAAAGGTATAAATGTCTATACCCATGGAGAAATGTTGCCGGCGCACGGTTATCCCGGGTTAAAAAAATATAAGCATCTTTATGGCAACTTTGGTACCGCCTGGCAAAATCAGCAGAAGGAGTTTCCGGAATTCCCGGGCCCGGTAGTTATGACTACTAACTGTATCCGAGAACCCAGGGAATCTTACCTTTCCAGCATCTACACTCGCGAGATGGTCGGTTGGCCCGGAGCGACTCACATAGAAGGTGATGATTACAGCGAAGTAATCGATAAGGCCCTTTCTATGTCCGGTTTCAGCGAGGATGAAGACAGGGGTTCCGTGAATGTTGGTTTTGCCCATAAAACCGTGGAGAAACTTGCTGATAAGGTTGTCGAGGCGGTAAAAAGCGGCGAGATCAAACATATTTACCTGGTGGCTGGCTGTGACGGGGCTAAACCGGGACGCAACTATTACACAGAGTTTGTAGAGAAGACTCCTGCAGACACCCTAATCCTGACCCTGGCCTGTGGAAAGTATCGATTTTACAACCTTGAACTGGGTCATATTGGCAGCTTTCCCCGGCTTCTCGACATGGGTCAATGCAATGATGCCTATTCGGCTATTAGAGTGGCTGCTGCCCTGGCCGAAGCTTTTGATAAGAAAGTAAATGAACTGCCGCTTTCATTGATCATTTCCTGGTATGAACAAAAAGCGGTTGCTGTATTATTGACCCTGCTGTATCTTGGCCTGGAAGATATCCGGCTCGGACCAAGCTTGCCCGCCTTTATTAAACCAAATGTTCTTGAAGTGCTTGTTGAGAAGTTCAATATTATGCCCATTAGTTCTGCTGAAGAGGATCTTGCTGCTACTCTGGGCAAGTAAATAAATAGCAAGCAACTGGAGCCAGGCATAAAAACTTATAAAATTTTTCAAAAGCTTAACCTCATTTTTAATGAACCATTATACTTTAATCATTAAGGATGGTTTAAATGAATCTCGAAGGAAATTGTCAAACTACGGCTATGGGAATAATGCCCCATGATGATGTGGGCAGGGCGCTTGAGCTTGCCCTGAGCCTTGATATTCCATTCTGGCCACAGCTGCCAAAGGTTAATTTTTTTGAAGATATGTACGCCCAGATCTCGGAGCATTTCCCCGGGATCATCCTTGATATTGAAGAAAGGGTGGTCAGGTTCTCAATTGATAAATTCTACGAAGATTTTGAAGAATACATGCCGCACTGGGAAAAAGAGGAGTTTTTTCGCCTTTCCCCGGAATATTCGGCAGTTTTTCACCGTTTCCTGGAACAAGACCTATCAGGTTATAAATATATCCGCGGTCAGAGCATCGGGCCGGTCAGCTATGGATTGAAAATACTTGATGAAACCAACAAACCAATGATCTATTACGAAGAAGTTCGGCAAATCGTATTTGATTTCGTTGCCAAAAAGCTGAAAGCCCAGGTAGGTGAGATGCAGGCAGTCCATCCGGGTGCTTTTGCCTGGGTTGACGAACCCGGCCTGGAGATGATTTTTATGGCCATGACCGGTTATTCCAGCGAACGAGCCGCTGAAGATTACCGGAAATTTCTTGAGAATTTCCCCGGTCCGAAGGGCGTCCATCTTTGTGGCAACCCGGACTGGTCGTTCCTGCTCAACCTGGAACTGGATGTACTCTCACTGGACGTGTTAGCCCGCGGACACATTTTTAGCCGCTATGCCGAAGAGATAAAGAATTTCCTCGACCGCGGAGCAATTATTTCCTGGGGAATAACACCGACCCTGGCCGAGGAGTATGAAAAAGAAAATATTGAATCGATGATTGAAATGCTGGATACCATCTGGGACAGCCTTGGGGAAGCGGGCATTTCCCGGGGGCAGCTTCTGAAGCAGGCCTGGCTGGCCCCGGCCCGCTGCTGCCTGGTAAACCAGGATGGCGAGGAAACGGTAACTAAATCTTTCCGGATGCTGCAGGAAGTAGCTGATTACTTTAAGGGGCAGCTGTAGTTTTATCGGCAGATACTTCCAGTAACAGCGTTTGTAGCTTTGATAAGATCTTCGGGTGCGAGGCTGATTTGGATGCCGCGGATTCCAGCGCTGATTATAATAAAGGGGTAGTTTCGTGCCTGCTGATCTAAATAGTAAGGGTACTCCTTTTTCATGCCCAAAGGAGAAACAGCACCCCGGACATAGCCTGTTAGGTGCTGCAATTCCTTTATAGGAACAAGTTCATTTTTTTTATTACCGCTTAAACGGGCAAGCGCTTTTAAATCTAGCTCATTATCACCAGGTATTGAAGCAGCTATTAATCCGGTTTTATCTCCATTCACCACCAGCGTTTTAAATATTTGTTCCTCTGGCATTCCGAGTTTCTTTGCTGCGGTGGCAGCGCTTAAATCATTATTGTCTGCATTATATTCCAGAAGTCGGTAACTCAAATTCAAACGATCTAAAATACGGGCAGCATTAGTCTTCATCAAGGCAGCACCTGGCTTATAAGGTCTTAAAAATATTATTTAGGAAATCTCAGAAACCTTTCTTTTTTGGAATTTCAGTTTCACCTTGCACTTCAGTAACTTTTTACGTCAGTTGTTCCAGCTGTGTAGTATTAGTATCAAAAAAATTTAAAACCACTCTCATATGAATTTCTCATTCCTTAATATATTGTTCCACATCTAAAGCTAAATTACCTTTAAATCCTTATAAATTAGGCAATACTAAAGGGGTTCCCATTCTTCAACCGGAACTCTGTATAGCAATTGTATAAGCCAGGTAAGATGAGTTGATGAGAGGCGATTATCCTTGACGCATATTTTTATTAGGTTTAAAATTATAATGTCTATAGAAAAAGTTTTATTATAGCAGTGATTGAGACTGGTGGAAGGATTTGCAAAAATAATATTATAAAGAATTAAGGGAGTAACCTCAATGGGACAAAAAGTTAAGTTGATCTGCTGCAAAACAATGATGGAAGAGATTGAAAACATGAAACCGGAGGATCTGCCTGTTGAATATATGGAATACGCTTTGCACCAGACTCCTGATAAACTGAGGGAAGAGCTGCAGCGGCGGATTGACGAAGAAAAAGAGGCCGAGACGCTGGTTTTTGTTTACGGTCTCTGCTCCAGGGGGCTTGACGGCCTTAAATCAGGAGATAAAACCCTGGTTATTCCCAGGGTCCACGACTGCATCAGTCTTCTGCTCGGTTCGCGGGATAAGTACAGCGAAGAGTTTGAAGAAAACCCGGGCACATATTTTCTGAGTAAGGGCTGGATTGACCAGGAAGCAGATCCTTACCAGGAATACCAGCGTTACAGGGAGCAGTACGGCGAGGAAAATGCGCAGTATATTATAAACGAATCATACAAGAATTATAAGCGGGTTGCCTTTATAGAAACAAATCTGCCGGGTCTGGAAGAGTATGAAGAGTACGCTCTGAAAGTGGCGGATTTTCTTGGCGCCGATTATGAAAAAATGAGTGGTGAGAAAAACTTCTTTGAAAAAATTGTATCGTGCGACTGGGATAAAAACTTTGTTATTGTCCCACCCGGATCAGTTTCCCGCTACCAGGATTTCATGTAAGTTTAAAATAACGGCAATAAAAATGCAGGAAGTGATAACATGAATAGTATTTTAGCTGTAGATATTGGCAGCGGAACCCAGGATATTTTGATTTACCAACCGGGGCTGGAAATGGAAAATAATGTTAAGATGATTCTTCCTTCCCAGACTCAAATTGTAGCCAGGCAGATTGAGCGATTAACGGAAGAAGGGAAAGATATTTTCATCAACGGTTACCTGATGGGCGGAGGGAGTTCTTCCGGTGCCGTGAAGAAGCACCTTCAGAAGGGTTATAAGGTTTACGCTACCTGTGAAGCGGCGTTGACTATAAAAGACAGCCTGGAGGAGGTAACTGCTCGGGGGATTGAACTGGCAGATTCCACTCCTGCCGGCTGCGTCCGGGTTGAGTTCAAAGATATCGATATTCCTGCTTTGAAAAAAGCGTTATCATTGTTTGAAGTAGACTTCCCCAGGGTCTTTGCTTTTGCTGTGCAGGATCACGGCTTTTCACCGAACCGAAGCAACCGCGCATTTCGATTTGAACACTGGCAGAGATTTTTAGATCAGGGCGGCAGCCTGCCGGACATGATCTATAATCAAGACAATCTGCCTGCTTATTTTACCAGGATGAAAGCGGTGCAGCAGTGCTGCCGGAAAGAAGCAGAGCAGGTCTGGGTGATGGATACCGGGGCTGCGGCAATTCTGGGAACCCTGGAAGATAACCGGGTCAGGGAAGCTACGGAAAACGGAGGCAGCATGCTGGTTAATCTGGGCAATCAGCATACAATAGCTTTCCTGGTAGCCGGAGAGCAGGTTTACGGAGTATTCGAGCACCACACCGGACTGCTTTCGGAGCAAAAACTGGTTGATTACCTGAATCGTTTTCAGGAGCGCACCCTGACCAACGAAGAAGTTTTTGAAGACCA
>SKZS01000082.1 GCA_007127255.1 Syntrophomonadaceae bacterium
ATAGATGGTATCCTCTTTAAGCACGACTGCCTGGGCTGTAAGTGATCCCACATCTATTCCGCCGTAGAACATTTAGTCTGCTTCCTCCATATCTGCGTTTCCTTCTAAGACCGTTACGAAAAGGACAATCAAAACCCCGGCTAAACCAGACAACTGCTGATTGGCTGCCCTTTTTAACCGGTAGACCTGCGCCGCCTCCTGCGATTGCTTTTGTTAATAACGTTATTGACAAACTGTTCAACTTCTTCCTGGATTACACTCATTGGCGTCATTGACCTGATCCAGGAGTCGCCCTGCAGACCGAGGGTTGGAACCCCGGTTCTTTTTAGAACTTCATTGCGAGTCACTGAAAAAACGCTCCAGGTCTGTTTACAGGAATGGTGTCCACAGTAAATTGTGCCGTTTACGCCCCATTCCCTGATAATATAAACGATATCTTCGATCCAACGCTGGGACATGGAAGCGGCTCCCATTTGCCTGGTCATGACATTATTCCAGGCACTTCTGATCATGCCGTCAAGAATTGTTTCCTTCGATGTCAGGTCCAGCGGTTCGGGAAAAGCCCACTGCAGGGCATCTCCCATATTGCTGATATTTTTCTCTTCCATCCAGTCGTAGAATTTGACCAGGTCGTAATAATAGCTTAAATAGATCCAGAGCACTCTTGCTCTTTCTTCCCGGCTTTTATAATCAGCGCTTTCATAGTTTTGCCGGGAAACTTTAAGGCAGGCTTCAAGAGTGTGAATACCCTCATCGCGGCCCCACATTGCAAAACGGGTAGCGCAGACAAATAGCGAAAAAATGCCCGGAACCGGACATGGCACCTGCTTTTTCAGTTCCCAGAGATCATGATAGAGTTCAGTGCAGCGGTTTACTTTTTCCGCTACGAGTCTGAGTTTTTCTTCTTTTAGCTTTTCTCCGGCCAGCTCTTCAAGCTCACCGATCATCTTAATATAATTGTTTTTAAAATAGTTAAAACCTCGTTCAGAGTTATCGGGCGGTTTTTCAAGGGCAATCTGGGGCAAGCCCAGGAGCAGCGAAACAAATTCGTGTGTTTTCGAATTAACATCACAGCTGCCAACACAGCCTGAAATGATGGCATCCGGTTCAAAGTCCATCCCGGAAAGCATCGACCCGAGATCTATTGTGTTGGCGGAACAAAGGTGGTCTGGCAGCCCTAAACCCATAGCCTGTTCCCAGTAACGCTCACCCTGGCCTTCAAGGGAAACAACCCCCAGGGTTGTTAGAACCTCGGTTGTTATTGGAACCAGGTTATCAAAGGCGTGTATAATCTCCGGGGGAAAGTTAAATGGGGCCAAAACGACTTTACGGCCCTGCTCCTTAGCTGCAGCGGTTTCATCGAGAGCTGCTGAAAGCATATGCAGGAAGGGCATGGAGGCCTGCTGGATGGCAGGTTTTAGCAGCGATTTCATGCTGTTGGCACTATCTTCCGGCAGAACCTTAATCAAACCGTCCAGTTCTTCTTCGCTGATATGGTTCGGCAGTTTCTTCAGGATGCTAAAAAGGGCATGGACCCTGCTGAAGAGACCGGCGGAATATGTTTTTTTTAATCCCGTTCTGTTATCCATTTGCTATCACCTCTTCAACTGTTCCAGGAAGGCCTGGACCCGTGTCTTCATTCGCCCAATATCAGCGCCTGCTCCATATTCTTTTTCCAGCAGCAGCACCGGCAAACCTTCTTTTTCCAGATCCATCTTCAATTTAACGTTTTCAATACCATGCAGATCACAGAATTTGTTGTGAAAAAGCACTGCTCCGTCAGCTTTTGACCTGGCGACAAGGTTTGAAATATAGTTTTTTCGTCCGGAGTAGCTCATAAACATACGCGGGCAGAGCAAATTATTCAGGTATATTTCCGATAACCGCCTAACCGGCTCGGTAGCTGCAGCTTCCCTCAGAAAAATACGGCCGCCAAAACAGAATGAATCGGCAACCATCAGCCCGCCTAACGCTTCCAGCTCGGCAATCAAGTCAATTTCATCTGTTGCCGCACCGCCCATGAAGAGACGGGCCCGGCAGTCTAGCGTCCTGCGGGCTTCGATCTCACCCCTGAAGGTTTCAAGCATTTGGAGGTAATCGGCTGCCGGCATGGAACCCTCGGCTACCATGAGCGCCATAATCTCATGACCGTGGATTTTAATTCCAGAGCCCCAGCGGCTTTCGTATATCTGCTTCATTACTGCAGCAATCTGGTCCTGCATGTCAATTGCCGCCTTCAGTTTCTGATCGTCGATATCGACAGCAAAGTGTTCGCTTAAGGCTGCAATTAAAAGCTCAATTTCTTCTTTAAACCACTGCAGGGAATCCTGGTCCACCAGATGCGGCACCCTGATGTAGTGGAAAAAAGGGCTGGGAACAGCATACTGCCAGTTTTCAAACATGCCCCTTAAGTGGTCGCAACCGTTGGTTTCAATTATGCCGTCAAGAAAATTATAGCTGCCGTCAAGTCCTAGCTGCAGGCAGGCGCGGCAGAAGCCGCAGTTAAAACGGGAAAGGTAAGCATCGGCCATACCTGTATCACCGCGACCAAGCGCTTTTATGCGGTAAGGAAAGATCCCCGCAGCATCAAGCACTTCCCGCGGGGTTGCAAGGCAGGCATAACCAACTATTTTCTGCCCGTTTACCCAGGCCTGTTTTACATACTCGTTTTCAATTGTGGTGGTCAATTCTTTCAATACTTCCATCTTTAATGCCGCCTTCTTTCTTTTTTGCCAGCGCGCTTAAATGAACCTTTAAGTAAACCCCACAGCATTCTGAAAAATGCCCGGATCACGGACCGGGATAACTGCGGGTTTTTTGCCAGGCTGTCGGCCAGCCGGTCGGATGTATTCAGTAAAGCAGCTGATAGCTGATCCTGATCAAGGTGTTGCAGGTAGAGGGATAAAATTTCGTCTCTAGCAGAAGGCTTGTCTTTCATTTTTTGATTAAAGGAAGCAAGATATTTGTTTAAAGCTTCTGCTGTGTCTTGTGGCGGAAACAGCTCTAACAGAGCTCCTTCACTACCGTAAACTTCTCTTTTTTGCTGCAAAATATTACGCAGCAGGTTTTGCAGTTCCTTTCTGTCAACTGATTGCGAAAACGAAACTGCAATCTTCTCAAGCAGCAATGGGTTTTCAGTTAGGATGCGGTTGCTTAAAACAACCAGACTGTTAATAAGTTTAGCACTTTCTGCCGGTTGATTATTTGTAAAGCTCTCTGTGAAATGAGCAAAATAGCCGGAGGGCAATTCATATAAGCGATCAAGCATGTAGTTCATGCCGCGCAGGGCAGCAGAGGACCCCTGCATCATTGCAATGAAAAGTTCTGCTGTCAGTTCCGGTTTCTTTAAAGCTGTATCAGCAGCGGCGCAGAAAACTGTTTCCAGGTCTTCCCCTAAAGCCAGCAGGGCAGCTGCCGCCGCTTCTTCATCAATATCTTGCAGCGTTTTTTCCAGGATATTTTCTAAAACCCGGCGAAAGCGTGGTTCACTGCCTCCTAAGATAGCGCTTCCCTCGTGCAGGTTATTGATCAGGCGGTTCACATTATTGATAATTGTGCCCAGTTCCTCTGCTTCCAGATCATTTGCCAGGTTAAATAGTGCGCTGGCCAGGATTTCCGGAGGATAGTCAATTTGTTTCAGGGCACTGGCAGTCACTTTTAGAAGATGATTGAGCAGCGGAGGCAGAATATTGATCAGGTTGGCAAAAACCACAGGATCGCTGATGATTGCTTCAACAGTGCTTTCGACCAGGGGATAATGCTCTTCCAGATGGTTTTTGACAGATGAGCGGACTTTGCCAAAATCAGCTGAGTCAATTTTCTCCCGGATAAAGCGAATTTTCTTTTCCTTCTGTAAAGGATCAGCCTTGGTTTGATCGTCGGCAGAAGAGCCCAGGGCAGCCAGTAAAGGGGCATAAGTCTTAGGAAGCGCTGCCATACTTTTTGTGTCTACGTTCCGGGCCATTTCGACCGTAAACTGGCGCAGCAGATCAGGAGGAACATTGTGCAACTGCCGCCCGAGCTCGTCAAAAAAAGCCACGGCAAAGTTAAGGCTGTGGGGTAGTTGGCCGAGGAGGCCGAAAGAAAAAGCAGAATCGCTCCAGAGCAGCAGCCTGGCCAGTTCACGTGCATTTTCCGGTTCCAGGTAATCAAGGTTCGATATAACCTGGTCTTTTAGGTCAGCCTTTTTTAACTGTTCTTCAAGTTTGCGGTTAATTGAACCAGCAGGTTCGGACCGCTTTACTTTCTCATCCAAAAAGGCTCCTCCTTTAAAGAGTTTTACAGTCAAAATACCAGCGTGCAGTTTCCACCTGGCAAAGCTGTTTGCCGCCCATCCACAGTTGAACTATCTTGATATCCCGCCAGTGTTTTTCTATATCGCAGGCACGGTCACTGCCCCGGCTTTCCATCAGGTTCATCGCCCTGCCGAGATTTTCGACAGCACGGTCGCAGGCAAAATATTTGTAAGCACGACCCTTGGCTACAATTTCGTCGCTCCAGCGAAAACCGTAGAGGTCGGGACGGTCAAGCATGCGCGCATACTGGTTGCCTATGATGCGAATAATTTCAACATCCTTTACAATATCGGCCAGGACAGCGGCAACTGCATCGTGCTCCTTCAGCGGTTGGCCCTGGAAATAGCTTTTATTAAAATAGTCTTGTAGAATTTCGAAGACATTCAGCATTACCCCACTGACAAATGCAATGCTGCCCAGGTTGCCGAAAGAGATCACTTCTTTAAAATATTTGTAGTCATCTCCGGGGCCGCAGGCACGGTAATGTTTCGGAACACGAACATGATCGAACCAAACGTCACCATTCTTGTCGGCAGCCATACCAGCCTTCTGGTAAGGACCGCCCTGGGTCACCCCGGGTTTGTCGGCAGGCACAAAAATAAAGGCAAAATCATTTAAATCTTTGGATCCGGGATTGGTGGTGCAGACGACACCAAAAAGGCTGCAAACTCCACCGCTGTTAGTAGGCCAAAGCTTGTGGCCATTTACGATCCATTCATCGCCATCTAAGACTGCCGTTGTTTCGATAGTTGACCCTTTGATAACATCCATGTTTTCTATGTCGGCGCCACCCTGGGGTTCGGTCATCGCATTAGCAGCAAAAACAGCTTTATCAGTGTTGCAAAAAAGCGGGGCGAATTCTTCACAGAGACGACGATTAAGATGAGGTTCATTGCAGATCATGATCAGCGGCCAGAAAGTAACTCCGAAAGCTACGGCAATGCCGGAATCGGCGCGTGCCACCTCTTCCATCAGGCGAAAGGAAGCTGAAGCAGTGTAGTGAGAGTGGCCCAGACCCCACCCACCAAGGTCCTCGGGGAAAAGGACCCGCTGCAGGCCGAGTTCGCCCATCAGCTTATCGAAAGCCGGTTCAATAAGCCGGTGTTCCTTCCAGTCTTCATCGTAGCGCTGCCGGTAGGGAATAACCTCTTTATCTGCCCACTGTCGCACTATTTTGCCGAAATAGTCATCGATTGGCGATAGGAATTCCCTGGGACGGGTAAAATCATCGATTGAGCGCATGATATTAAAAGCCTCACTTTCCTTACAGGCTTTGGGACTCGTAAAAATATCGGGAAAGAGCCATTTTATTAAGTTCCCAGCTGCCCAGGTGCACCTGGATAGTTTTAAGATCACGCCAGTACCGTTCCAGGTTCCACTCCGTGGCATAACCTGCCGAACCCATCAGTTCCATGGTCTGATTGATTGTCTTCTCGGCATTTTGGGTGATATGTGAAACGATGCTCAGGGCCGGGACATACAGGTCATCTCCTTCTCTATGGTTGAAGTCTTCCGGCCGGGAAAACATTGCAACCAGCTGGTAAAGGAGAAGGCGGCTAAGCATAATTTCGTGGCCAATTTCTGCCATAACTGAAGCTGTGAGAGGATTTTCTTTAAACAGGTTGCCCTTACCCTTTATTACCCGGGTATCTCCCCATTCCTTTATAATTTCAAAGACGGTAAAAAGAGAGCCGACAGTTACAGCAGAAATGTTAAGGTAAAACCAGGAAAGCATACGACGCAGGCAATCTTCGCCGTGGAAAATTAAGTTGCCTGCCGGAACACTTACATCAGCTAATGTGATATCTGTATTTTTGCTTGCCGTCAAACCTGTTTTTATGATCGGCTCTCCGCGGATAAGGCCCGGGCTGTCACCGGGAACCAGGATTAAAGCCGGCTCATCACTATCTTCGAGGGCACAGAGTACTCCAAACAACAGGGCATCGCATCCCGAGTTCAGCGGGCGCATTTTCTCCCCGCTGATCACCAGCTTATCGCCATCACGACGGGCCCGGGCGGGTAAAGGTTTACCCCTGAAGACAGGAGCCTTTTCAGAAGGGTCGCCCTCTTTAAATGACGGCAGAACCAGGGAGCCGATTGTAATATGATCTGCCCTGCAGAAAAGAGGAGCGCTGCGCCGGCAGAGCTCCTCTTTAAAATTATAATCGAAAACAAAACTGCTGCAGAGGGTCAGGGTAACTGCAGATATGTAGCCAATTCCGCAGTCTGCCCTGCCAATCTGTTCAAGAGCCATGGCCAAAGTGCGGGCTACTTCCCGCTTGTTAAGACCGATACCGCCACAGTCTTCAGGCCAAATCATCTTTTGTAGTTCCACATCGACAAAAAGTTTTTGCATCGCCGGCATCAGCAGCTTTTCATAATCTTCGCGTAATTCAAGGCGTTTAGAGAACACCTCTGTTTCAGCCCAGCGATGCAGCGTTTGAACAAGCAGGAGATCTGAATATTCTGTACTGTCGTTTGGAAAGGGAAATAAATTAAACCTGTCCATTGGCTCAACTCCTAACTGTTCCAAGCGCTTATAAGTTTAAACTGAAATTATTACATTAATTCTACATTTTACCTGAACTACCTGCTATCCCTTTCCCCCAAAGACTATATTATTTATTTTCCGCGAATAAAAAAATAAGGACGAGAGAAAAGTTAGGGTTACAGAAAGATAAGTGCAATATCTCCGTGTCTTTAGTAAAAGGTGCTGAACCTTAGGCTTTTTGCAGCACCGGGTGATTAAAGCTTTGCCCGCTTTCGGTTATGGTGGTAATATTAGTATAGAAAAAAACCTGAAAGAATAATTCATACAGGCATTAGATTATAAGTGAAGGAATTGACTTGACTTAAGGCAGGTATTATTCATTGGATCGTAAAACAGCCCTTGTGTTAAACCTGGGAAAATACGGCGGTTATCTTGCTGTGCTGTGGGTTTCAATTGTCAACAGCGGGTTAACGCCATTCGGCCCTTTACTACCATTCATTTTTGTATTTGCCCTGGATAATATTCGCACCTATTACCTTGAAGAAAAATTGCCAAATTTGATTGTGCCGAGTTTATATATCCAGATGCTGCTGGCTTTTATGTTTATTTTTCTGGACGGCACCGCTGTCGGGGCGATACTGCTTATTATCCTGATTGCCGAAAGCCTGCTGGCATATCCCCGTCCTCATGGAGAGAGAATTCTCCTGATATCTTTAGCAGGCTTGCTCTCAGTGAACGCTGCCAGCCTCTATATTAAATCAGAACTGAGCTGGGAAAACATGGCAAGCACTCTGATTAACAGCCTCTTTTTCTTTTTTGTCTACGGAGTCAGTTTCATGGCCCGCAGGCAGCGCGAAGAAAAAGAACGGGCAGAAGATGCCCTGGAAAAATTGAACCGCTCCAGGACTGAACTGGAGATAGCACACAATAAATTAATTGAAGCAAACAAAGAAAAAGTACAGCTTGTAGCTGCCGAGGAGCGCACTCGCCTGGCCCGGGAGCTCCATGATACGCTGGCCCATACCCTGACGGCCATTATCGTCAGCCTTGAAGCAGGAAAAAAACTTTTGGAAAAAGACCCGGGAAAAGTCCTCATGGAGATAAGCAAAAGCCAGGAACAGGCCCGTAAAGGGCTCGAAGAAGTGCGTCTAACGGTCAAAACCCTGCGCTCTGACAACCTTGAAATAGTGGATTTTTTTACAGCCTTAAAAGGTCTGGGCCGGGACTATTCCGGAAGCGGCATAGATATTCACTTTGACCTTGATAAAGATCTCATTATACCCCCTTCCCTGCAAACCACTGTTTACCGTATCGTTCAGGAAAGCATAACCAACAGCATTCGACATGGAGAAGCCAACCAGATAAAAGTAAGGCTAAGCGGCAATAAGCAGAGCCTGCATCTCGAAGTTGAAGATGA
>SKZS01000161.1 GCA_007127255.1 Syntrophomonadaceae bacterium
CTTCCTTGACAATTTTATATTCAAATTGTATAATATAAGGAAGCAATTCAAACAATATATTCAAAATCCCCTTTGATCTTATTGAGATACAGCAGTTATTACTTAAGTCAGGCAATGGTCATTTGTATCAGTCGCAAACCTTTGCGGCTCTATAATCCAAATAAGGAGGTAATAGAATGAGTGAAGAAAAAAAAGGAAAAAAAACCGGAACGGAAGAAGCAGTTATAAAACCAGATCCCTCAAAAGAAGGAGATAGTATACGTATATCTTCAGAAGTGATCGCTGTGATTACAAGCATTATTTCCAGTGATGTTCCGGGTGTTGCAGGTATGAGCGGTGGAGTTGTTGGTGGAATAGCTGAAAGACTTGGACGTAAAGATATGACCAAGGGCATTAAGGTCCAGGTTGATGAGAATAAAGTGTCAATTGACCTCAGTATCATTGTCGAGTATGGTGCTGTAATAGTAGATACCACTGACAAGCTGAAGAAAGAAATCCGCAGTAATGTTGAGAAAACTACCGGGTTAAAAGTCGAAGCGATCAACATCAACGTTCTCGGTATTCATGTCCCCGGTGAAGAAGGAGAAGATGAAGTTAAGCCTGTAGAAGAAAAAGAGTAAAACAGGCCCTTGAACAGGTATTTTAAATATAAACCGGTGCCCGAAGATGGCGCCGGTTTTTTTGCCCTGAGGCAGGAAAAAGTAACAACAAAAAACGAACCGCTAAATATTTTATTCATACCAGTGTAATTTACAATAATCGAATCAATAAGATTCTGCTCTAGGGGGTTTACATGATGGAAGATAGAGTTAGCCTGCGTGAAAAAATCATACTTGGTATTTTAGTGCTGCTTTTAATCAGCGGCGGTGTATGGCGAGCAGTACAGTTTTCGGCCCCGGAACCGGAAATAATTCAGATCGGCCAGGGCGGGTCCAGTTTAGAAGAGGAAATAAGTCAAGTATCTGAACCTGAAATGATCACTGTTCACCTGGTTGGAGCCGTTAATAATCCGGGTGTTTACCAGCTGCCTGTAGGATCGAGGGTCTACGAATTACTTGAAATAAGTGGCGGGTTCAATAATGAAGCTGATCAGCAAGCTGTAAACCAGGCCCGGCCCCTGCTTGACGGTGAACAGATTTATATAAATAGTATTGGTGAAGCTGCGGCGCCTGCTTCAGCTGTCGGAGCCGCAAATAAAATAAACATAAACCAGGCTTCAGCCCAGGAGCTGACATCTCTGCCGGGTATTGGTGATGTCCGGGCCAATCAAATAATATCTTATCGAGAAGAACATGGATTTTTTACCAGCCTGGATCAAATAATGGATGTCAGTGGAATAGGCGAAAGCACTTTCGAAAATATCTCTGACCAGATAACAATTTACTGATTGTAGAGGTGGCACTTGAAATTAGGGCCTATGATTTGATCCTGAAAAAGCGCAACGGTTCTGCTTTGTCGGCAGATGAGATTAAATATCTCCTGGAAGGTTATGTGCAGGGCGCTATTCCAGACTACCAGATTTCCGCCCTGGCCATGGCCATTTACTTCCGGGGCATGAATGAAAACGAAGTTTTTTACCTTACCGAAGCGATGATTAATTCTGGGGAGGCCATATCACTTGAAGATATACCGGGCATCAAGGTAGATAAACACAGCAGCGGCGGAGTCGGTGACAAAACTACACTGGTTTTAGTCCCCCTGGTGTCTGCTGCCGGTGTCCCCATAGCTAAACTGTCCGGTCATGGCCTGGGGCATACCGGAGGGACCCTGGACAAATTAGAGTCGATACCAGGTTTTCGAACAGACCTATCGGTGGCCGAGCTGATAACAGGAGTAAAGAATACTGGCGCGGTCATCTCCGGACAAACAGAAAATCTTGTGCCTGCCGATAAAATGTTATATGCCCTGCGTGATGTGACTGCTACCGTGGACAGCATTCCTTTGATTGCTGCCAGTATAATGAGTAAAAAACTTGCTGCCGGTGCAGATAGACTGGTTCTGGATGTTAAATGCGGAAGCGGCGCTTTTATTAAAGATTATGAACAGGCTTTTGACCTGGCCCGCCTGATGACCGGTATAGGCCAGCACGCAGGTCGTGAAACGGTGGCGCTGATTACCAGTATGGAGCAACCTCTGGGCAGGGCTGTAGGCAACGCCCTGGAAGTAAAAGAGGCTATTATGACTTTACGGGGTGAAGGACCTCCTGATTTAGAAGAACTCTGCATGATTCTCGGTGGATGGATGCTTGCTTTGTCTGGTAAAGCTGCAGATCCCGAAGAAGGCAAGGCAGTCTTAAAAGATTTAATTAACAGCGGGGCTGCCCTGGCAAAGTTCAGGGAGGTTATTGAAAACCAGCATGGCTGTGGTGCCGTAATTGATGATTCAACTTTGCTCCCCTGTGCTGAAAAACAGGTTATGGTTAAAGCAGAAACGGATGGGTTTGCCGCCCGCCTTGAGGCAGAGCAGATAGGAATAGCGGCAATGGCGTTGGGAGCGGGCCGGGAAACAAAGGATTCCAGGCTGGATCCGGCAGTCGGAATTACCCTGGAAAAGAAAATTGGCGACAGGGTAGAAAAGGGAGATACTCTTGCCGTGATTCATGCCCGAAATGACACATCTGCCGCTTTGCTTTCTTCCACAGAGGATAGAATTATTTCTGCCTGCAGGTTTCAAGACAAACCGCCTGTAAAGACGAAGTTGATCATGGGAGTTGTCGACCGGAGAGGAAGATGATCTGAATGTCCGAAAGAATGAGCGCTTATATCGACCATACCCTGCTTAAACCGGAAGCGACCCGCAGGGATGTTATCAGGCTGTGCCGGGAAGCAGTTGAAAATAATTTTTATTCGGTTTGTATTAATCCCTCTTATGTTAAAACCGCTGCAAGTGAACTGCAGGGAACCGGGGTTAAAGTGTGCGCAGTAGTTGGCTTTCCCCTTGGCGCCACTACCAGTGCAGTAAAAGCGTTCGAAACAGCAGAAGCTGTGGATAATGGTGCCGAAGAAATTGATATGGTCATCCATTGCGGGGCCGTAAAAAACAAAGAGAAACAATATATTCTTGATGATATTTCTGCTGTTGTCCGGTCTGCTAAAGGTAGAACTGTTAAAGTAATAATAGAAACCGGGCTTCTCAGTGATCAGGAAAAAGTTCTGGCCTGCCAGCTGGCCAAAGAAGCAGGCGCTAATTTTGTAAAGACTTCAACAGGTTACGGCCCCGGAGGGGCAACCGTTGCCGATCTGCAGCTAATGCGTGAAACTGTCGGTTCATCCCTGGGCATCAAGGCTTCAGGTGGAGTGCGCACAGCAGAAGACGTAAAGAAGATGATCGAGGCCGGCGCCACCAGGATCGGAACCAGCGCCGGATTATCCATAGTTAAGGAATCATGAACCAGACATACCATGATATAAAAAAACCGCCTGCAAGTAGATATATTACCATGATGAAGGTGCAGTTTTTTTGACAACGATCAGCAGGTAGTCTAAAATACAGATGAACGAGAATATACTTGACCGGTGGAAAACCGGTATTTTGTTTTGATGGAGGGATTGTATTGCGAGGTCGTTTTTTATGGATTTTAGTTGGCGTTGTAGTATTATTTTCATTATTGCTGACGGGAGCAAACTTTTATCTTGATCTGCTCTGGTTTACGGATCTGAATGCGGAACAGGTTTTTTGGACCCAGTACCTTACCCAGTGGGGTATGCGGATCGGAGGGTTTGTTTTTCTTTTTGTATTTCTCTTCGTTAACCTGATCTTAACGAAGAGATATATCCTTAGCTTTCCTAATTTAGCCTTAAGGGAAAGATTAATGGCCACAGGCGCTATGCGTTATTTAACCCCGCGCCGCCTGACATTTTATATTATCGCTGCATCTGTTATCCTGGCCTATATTTTTTCCGGTTATGTCGGAACCTTCTGGATGGAAACCCTGCGTTACTTTAACCAGGTGCCCTTTCATATCAGTGATCCGATTTTCGGTGCCGATGTTAGTTACTATGTTTTTGGTTTACCCTTTTACCGCTTTATCTATGGGTTTTTAATGATGGCTGTAGTCATTTCATTGATGATTGTTGCCGCAATCTATTTGCTGTTAAACCCGCCTTCACAGGGGAAACAGGGCTGGATGCTGCCGCCGACACAGGGGATCAGTCATCTGGCGGTTTTGCTTGCCATGGTTTTTGGCTTAAAAGCCTGGGATTACCGGCTTAATCAGCTGGAGCTGCTTCTATCGCCCAGGGGTGTTGTTTACGGCGCCGGTTATACCGACCTTAATGCCAATTACTATGTTTTAATGGTGCTGATGGTTTTAGCGGCAGTGCTGGCCGTAGTATTCCTGGTCAATATATTTTTGCGCCGCTACCATCTTCTTCTATACGGCATCCTGACTTTAATCGGGGTTTCACTCCTCGGTGGCTGGGCCTACCCCGCTGCGATCCAGAGTTTCGTGGTTGAGCCGAGCGAGTTCAGTTATGAAGAGCCGTACCTGGACCATAATATAGAATTTACCCGTGCTGCCTATGGTCTTGATCAATTTGGAACGCGTCAGTATGCGGCGCGGCAGGAACTGGGCTGGAGCGATTTGCAGGCGAATGAGGGTACGATAAAAAATGTGCGCCTCTGGGATTACCGCCCCTTGTTGACTACTTTTAACGAGCTCCAGGCTATTCGTCCCTATTACCGTTTTCTTGACGTCGACATTGATCGCTACATCGTAGAAGATGAATACCGCCAGGTTATGGTCTCTGCACGTGAGATGGACAAAAGCCGCCTGGCTGAGCCGGCTCAGACCTGGGTAAACCTTCATCTGCAGTTTACTCATGGTTACGGGGTTGCGATGACCCCGGTTAATGAAGTAACCGAGGAAGGAATGCCCCGCTATTTCCTCGGTGACATTCCACCTGTCGGTGCACTTGAGCTCGAAAACCCGTCAATTTACTTTGGCGAACTAACCAACGATTATGTGATCATTAATACTGAAACACCCGAATTTCATTATGCTACTGCCGGCGATGAAAACGAATTCACCTTTTACGATGGAGATGCCGGCATTCGCTTGCAATCTATATTGCGCCGGGCTATGCTGGCCCTGAGGTTTGCAGAATACAGGATCCTTGTTTCCAATGAACTGAGCAATGACAGCAGGATTATTTTTGACCGCAATATACATGAGCGGGTACGTAAAATTGCTCCTTTCCTCCGTTATGACAGCGATCCTTACATCGTGGTCAATAACAATCAGCTGTTCTGGATCCAGGATGCTTATACTGTCACTGACCGCTATCCCTATTCAGCTCCATATGACAATATCAATTACATTCGCAATTCGGTTAAAGTTGTTATTGATGCATACAATGGTGACGTTAACTACTATGTATTCGATCCCGATGACCCCATTGTCCAGACATATAGCCAGATCTTTCCTGATTTATTTAAACCCATGGAGGAGATGCCTGAAGGTTTAATGAATAATGTTCGCTATCCTGAAGATATCTTTGCGGTGCAATCAAGATTACTGCAGCTTTATCATATTACGGATGCAAACCAGTTTTACAGCAGGGAAGATCTCTGGGCTATACCCTTTGAACAGTCTTTCGGCCAGGAGCAGTTAATGGAGCCCTACTACACTATTCTACAACTGCCCGGTTATGATCAGCCGGAATACGTGTTGATTCTACCCTTTACACCGGACAAAAGGAATAACATGATTGCCTGGATGGTTGCCCGTTGTGACCAGCCCAACTATGGAGATGTTGAAATCTTTAACTTCCCGAGGGAAAGAGTAATCCTTGGACCGAAACAGATTGAAAACAGGATAGACCAGAGTACTGAAATATCAGAGCAGTTTACCCTGTGGGGCCAGGTCGGCTCCCGGGTGATCCGCGGCAATCTGCTGGTCCTGCCCATCAACGATGCCCTGTTATACGTCGAACCGATTTTCCTCGAAGCGGAGACAGGTGGTCTTCCTGAACTGGCCAGGGTTATTGTCGCTTTTGATGAGACGGTAGTAATGGCTGACAATCTCGAACAGGCCCTGGTTCGTCTCTTTGGGGAGATTGATGAGCTGCCTCCCGAAATTCCGGTTGAAGATCTACCCGATGATTTTGAACTTGACGATCCGATCCCTGATGTGGAAATAGATCTGGAAGCTGAACTTGCAGAATTAATCCTCCGGGCCCAGGAGGTATATAGCGAGGCCCTGCAGCTGCAGCAGGAAGGCGACTGGGCCGGTTATGGTGAAAAGATTCAGGAGCTGGAGCGGATTCTCTCGGACCTCGCTCGCTTTACTTCCTAGAGACAGAAAATGCCCGGCTGCCTGCTTGTAAAAGCCGGGGCCGGGTTAATTCTTTTTTTCACTATATGTTTATGTTACTTGAAGCCTTGTGATTATACCAGGCGGGAAGTTATGAGCTGCGGGAAATGAGTGACTAGTATTTAACATTGCTTAGAATTTATACTAATGTTGGCTGCTAGATATGGTACGGGCAGGAGGCTGCACGATGGCGGAAAAAGAATATATGATCTATACCGATGGAGCCTGCTCAGGCAATCCTGGTCCCGGCGGCTGGGGAGCGGTAATCCTTGATGGGGATTCTGTACAGGAAATTAGCGGAAGCGCTGACGAAACAACTAACCAGCGTATGGAACTGCAGGCTGCCGTGGAGGCTCTGCGCTTTGTACCTTCAGGCAGCAAGGTTAAACTGCACAGTGACAGCGCTTACCTTGTAAATTGTTTTAACCAGGGTTGGATAAAACGCTGGTTGAGGAACGGTTGGCGAAACAGTAAAGGAAACCAGGTTGAGAACCAGGATCTTTGGACTCAGCTTATAGAGCTAACCGAAACTAAAGAGGTAGAGTGGATAAAGGTTAAGGGGCACAGTACAGATCAGCTTAATAAGCGCTGTGATCAGCTGGCCCGCGAGGCTATAGATGCGAACGGGAACAGCAGGGTTGATGATAACAGTGAGGATGCCGAAGCCGAATACAGATCTAACCTTGCTAAAAATCAAGGTCGGCAAATGCGCCGACTGGGATTACTGACAGGCGGCGGTGATTGTCCCGGCTTAAATGCCGTTATCAGGGCGGTTGTTAAAGGAGCCGCTTATAACTATGATATTGAATCAATTGGTTTCAATAACGGTTTTAAAGGACTGGTAGAAAATGATGCAGCGTTGCTGGACGACTATGCAGTATCAGGTATCCTCAACCGTGGGGGGACTATCCTCGGCACCTCAAACCGGGACAACCCTTTTGATTTTAGACCGGGCGGTTTTAATTACCGGGAAACCGGAGTGGATCGTTCAGCTGATGCTGTTGAGAATCTAAAAAAATGGGATATCGAAGGCCTGGTTGTGATCGGTGGCGATGGCAGTTTATTGCTGGCTCACCGGTTTAGCGAATTAGGGGTTCCGATTATCGGTATTCCAAAAACGATTGACAACGATCTGCCCGCTACCGATATTACCTTTGGTTATGATTCAGCTGTTACCACCGCAACCGAAGCAATCGATAAAATTCATACCACGGCCGAATCACACCACCGCGTGATGGTTGTTGAAGTGATGGGACGTTATGCAGGATGGATTGCCCTGCAGGCAGGTATGGCCGGCGGCGGTGACATTATTCTAATTCCCGAATTACCCTTTGAATATTCTTATATTGTTGAAAAAATTATGGAACGCCGCCAGAAAGGGAAAAAATTCAGTATAATCGTTGTGGCCGAGGGGGCATATCCTGCTGGTGAGGAGCCAATCTACCAGCAAAAAGGCGATGTTAAAAGGCTTGGTGGAGTTGGTCCTTTGATTTCACGCGAAATAGAAAAGCTTACCGAAATGGAAAGCAGGGCAACGATTTTGGGACACCTTCAGCGGGGCGGCAGCCCTACCTCGTACGACCGGGTTTTAGCTACACGCTTCGGAGTTAAAGCAGTTGAATTGTTTAAAGACGGCTGCTTTAATGAGATGGTCTGTCTCAGGGGCAGCCGGATTAAATCGGTACCTCTTGAAGAAGCTGTTCAGGGGACCAAGAGAGTTGATCCAAGCAGCGAGCAGGTCCGCACTGCCCTGGCCGTCGGTACATCTTTTGGTTGTCCTCTTTAAATTTGTGAAGGAATAGAAACAATCAGAAAAACCATAAGAGCTGCAAACAAGATCATTATGCCTCCGGCTGCCATATCGACCCTGC
>SKZS01000106.1 GCA_007127255.1 Syntrophomonadaceae bacterium
AACTGAGATTTCCCAGATTGGACTGATAATCCAGTAGAGAGGAAAGATTTTGGCAATCCACTGCGGCCACTCCGGGAAAATGTAAAATATTACAGGAATAAATAAAAATATACCAAGGCTTTTAATCAGGGTAAAGAGCACTGTCGCTGTCTTGGAGTAAACACCGATCAGCAATCCGATCATGGAGGTAAGCGCAGCAGCAATGATAATTACTGCCATTACCTCTAACGGTCGCGGCCCAAAAGCCTGGTTTAAAAGCAGTGTGGCTGCTGCGAGAAAAGTAGCAAACAATAATCCAAGCAGCCACTTGGCCGCGAGCACCTCATTTAACCTGACAGATGTAACCAACAAGGCAGTTAACGTCCCTTTCTCTTTTTCCTCAACAAGGCTGGAGCTCGGCACCCAGATTCCAGCCATTACAAGGGCATAAAAAACGATTAAAGGAACCAGCCTGATTGATATGGGCAAACCGGGATCACCGAAGTAAATCATTTGTACGTCAACCGGGGTCTCACTGCCTTCCAGTTCCCTGATCAGTTCGATAGCCGTAACACTGATGATGATCCGATTTGAAGCCAGACTTTCACCGCTAATGTAAAATTCAAGCACCGGTTTTTCTCCGGCCTTGACAGCTTCATCAAAACCGGCTGGCAGTATTAAGCCGGCATCGAAATCATGCTCTTCTACTTTGCAAATTAGCGCTTCTTCATCCTGTATAATAGAAACTTCAAAGCCTTCCAATTCCTGAATTGCCCCGGTTAAAGCCGAATTGTCCAGGTCAACTATACCTACCCTCGGCTTTGGTTCAAAAAGAGACCCGAAGGCAAACTGAAAAAGAAATGTTAAAGCAAAAGGCATTACCAGGGCCCAGATGAAAAAAGGCTTCCGCGGCCCAACTGAAAAATCTTTAAACAGGATTCTTAGTACGCGTCTTATGCTCAAAGCGAAGCCACCTTTCTCTTTAAAACAAAAAGTCCGACTCCGAAGAGAACAAAGCCCCATAAAACAGCGTAAACAATTGAGTTTATTGAATCCGCCCAGAGAGAACCGTGAATTGTAACATCATAGAGCAACCTGACAATAGGGTAGCTGGGCAGCGCCCTGACCCATGTTGCTGCAGAACCGGGAAAAAGCACGGCAAAAGCAGGTATCATCAGCGGTATTATAAAGAGCATGCTGAACATCAGCTGACCGATGAAATCCTTCCCGGCTGCTCCGACAAGCATTGCTACAGCAGTAAAGAGCAGTGAGCCAAGCAGTACGATTAACAAGAGCAGGGGCCAGTTTTCAGCGGTAAATGCCCTGACAAAGAATAGTATTATTGCTGCCTGGCTCATGGCCAGCGCAGTTCCAAATATCGTTTTGGCCAATAGAAAGTGCCAGACCCGCATTGGCGTAACCATCAGGGCGGTAACTGTACGCTGCAAGACTTCATTAGAGATAAGCGAAGCAAGGGCAAAAGTTTCCATCATCATAATAAAAAAAGCTATAAGCGGTCTCATTTTGGCCCGCATCGATACCTGGTCGCCCAGCCGGTCATGCCCGAGAATGATAGTTTCCTCATCCGGCAGTTCAACCGGCAGTTCGTGCCCGGCCAGCTGAAAAGCAATTTCACGGATTAACCCCTGCATTGCTCCCCTGATTTCCTCAGGTACAGCTGCATCGGCAAAAACAATAACCGTTGATTGCTCCCCAATTATTGCATCGCTTAAGAAAGTATAGGGAAATGACATGCCGATATCAAGGTTTATTTTGTCGGCATCATCAGGGACCTGTTGATCGCTGCCCGGATCAATGATTATAAACTGACCCTGATCAGTTAAGTAGACTTCGAGTTCCCCACTGACCGCCTTTCTTAAAGGTTCTTCTTTTTCAAATTCAACAAGGATAAAACCTTCTTCATCAAAAGCAGATTCAACCTCGTCTAACTCTTCCAGGAGCTGTGGGGAAACTCCATGAGCCTGAAGAGACTCCCGCCCCTCGCTTAACAGCGTTGATAGCGGAGGTGTGATACCAAAAGTTATATCTTCATCTACCTTATCGGGCACCAGCCAGAAAATAGCCACAAAGAAAACCAGGCTGAGCACGGTAAGAAACATATAGATCATATTGCGGCTGTAAATCCGAATGTCTTTTTTTAAAATAGCCAGGAGCAGCCTACTATTAGACACTGTCTTTTTCACCCGACCAGCCCCCTGCCGGTTAGCCGGATAAATATCGCTTCCAGGGTAGCTTCTTCTGTATGAATTGTCATCAGGTCGGGTGAAGCAGCCAGTTCACTCAAGCGCGCTGATGACTTCTCTCCGTCCAGGGGCAGTTTTTCTTCGCGCACGGTATCCCCTTCACGCAGGCGGACCCGCACAGAGCGTTTTCCGTACTTCAATTTCAGATTTTCAGCTGTATCAAGAGCAACTATCTCACCCTCATTGATAAATGCAACCCGGTCTGAGAGCTCATCAGCTTCAAACATATTGTGGGTGGTCAGCAGCACAGCCGCTCCCCGGTCTGCCTCTTCCCTGATCGTTTTCCTGATAGCTGCTGCTGTTACCGGGTCGAGTCCATCTGTCGGTTCATCAAGAAATAATACTTTCGGTTTATTGATAAAAGCGCGCGCTATCATTAAGCGCTGCCGCATCCCCTTTGAATAGTTGGAAACACGATCTTTAGCCCGATCTGCAAGACCTACCCGCTTTAAAGCTTCCGTCGAGCCGGGATTGCGGATACCGAAGAGAGAGGCAAAAAAGTCCAGGTTTTCAAGAGCAGTCATTTCCAGGTAAAGATTTTTTTCTTCAAAGGTAACCCCGATTTGCGACTGAATTTCCGGATCATCTTTGCCTATATCGCGCCCCAGTATTTGTGCCGAACCTCCCTTTAAAGCTAACTGTCCGGTTAAAACCTTGATCGTAGTTGATTTGCCGGCCCCGTTTGGACCGAGAAATCCCAGTATTTCACCGGGGTAGACATCGAAACTGATTTCTTTTACTGCCTGAAGATTCCCGTACCAGTGACTTAAGTTCTCAACTTTTATTGCCGGGGAAAACATTTTCCTGTCTTTATCAGGCAGCCTATCCGTAAAGGGCGGCTTAATATCTTTGCCCTGCGGCAGTTCTTCGAGCTGTTTTACAAGCTGCCCTTTTTCCCACAACCCCCTGATTAATACACCATCAGGTTTTGCATATACACCATAGCCATGCCGTTTACCGCTGGCAAAATCGCCCGTATATTCGGCTCCACTGGCATAGCAAAGCATTCCCCTGCCGTGAGGTTTTCCCTCTTTCCATTCTCCTTCATACCTGGTACCATCCGGCAGCAGCAACCTGCCGGAACCATGAGGCACATTGTTACTCAACTGCCCTTCATACTTGCCCCCCACCCAGGGTATAGTCTTGTTTGCCAGGCTATTATCATGTTCATTCATTTTAATTACCCGCTTTCAGGAAGTGTTTAAGAATTCATCATAAAATAGTTTATCCCTGCCTGGTAATTATATTTTTGATTATCTATCAGGCAGGGTAATATTTCGAGGATCTACGGCCGGTTAAAATATCCTGGTTGAATGTTTTTAAATATAGTAACAGCAAGAAGCCAACAATCTGTGACTTTGGCATTACATTAGCTTTTTTACAGTATGGGCATTTTAAATGGTTTGGTGTAAAATTGTATCAAGCGATATAATTGAGTAAAATTATTAATAAATACTAATTATGTTGTACTGCCAGTATACCAGGGTAAAGGTGCGATCATGACAAAAATATGGAATGCCAGGAACCGCAGCACAGATATAGAGAAGGCTAAAAACAAAAAATATGATCTAATTATTGTCGGCGGGGGAATTACCGGGGCCGGCATTGCCCGTGAATGTGCATTGCGGGGGGTCTCTTTCTGCCTGCTTGATAAAGATGATTTTGCCTTCGGTACTTCATCGAGATCATCGAAGCTGTTTCACGGTGGGATGAGGTACCTGGCCTCTTATGATTTTGGATTGGTCAGGGAGTCAACCGGTGAAAGAAACTGGCTCCGAACACACCTGCCTAACCTGGTCAGGCCATTAGGTTTTGTTTATCCCGCCTATGAAAAAGGCAAGGCTAGGCCGTTTAAAGTTTGGCTGGGAATTAAGCTTTACGATATCCTCTCGGACTGGTTTAGCAAATATAAAAATTACCGCAAGGGAAGAGTTTTTAAAGCCGATTTTATCGAAGAATTTGAGCCTGCGGTTGCCATGGAGGAACCTGAGCTGGGCCGGATGGTTATGGCCGGCTTCTATTACGACACTAACTGTGATGATGCCCGCGTAACCCTGGAGACAATTAAGGAAAGCCTCGACTATGCCCGGGAAGAATCAACCGCTCTTAATTACGCCCGGGTAGAAGACTATATTAAGGATTCCTCAGGTATGGTCTGTGGCGCGATAGTTAAAGATATTTTCAGCGGTGATAGATTTGAAGTAAGAGGCGGCTGCGTTGTTTCAGCTGCGGGTGTCTGGACCGACGAAGCCCTTGCTGCAACAAAATACAATGAACAGAGGATTTACCCTACCAAAGGCGTGCACCTGGTCGTGCCCAATGAACGGCTCGGAAACAGGAACGCTTTTAGCTTGATTTCTTTTGATGACGGACGGTTTTTCTTTGTTTTGAAGAGGGGGAATGTTTCAATAATCGGGACAACAGATACCGCTTATTACCCTGAATCTAAGGATCTCGATCTACCCTTGTGCAACAGGGAAGACTGTGATTACCTGCTTAGCACAGTAAACAGGATGTTCCCCCATGCCATGCTTACTTACAATGATATTATTTCCGCTTATGCGGGTATCAGGCCCCTGATTAAGCAAGCAGGTGCCGAACATGAATCCGATGTGTCTCGCAGGCATGAAATTTTTCAGACTGACGACGGAGTTGTTGCTATTGCCGGTGGCAAATCGACCACTTACAGACGCATGGCCGAAGACCTGCTCTTTTACCTGGTGGAAAATGGTTATCTGGATAATTTTACTAATCCAGCCTATAGAAAACAGGGTTATTCAAAAATACCCTTTAAGGTCGGCTTGACCAGAAATGAATTTGACCAAATTGCCGCAGAAAAAGATTTGCTTAATGCAGCAAACCCTGAGCAGCTTCGATATTTTTATACTCAATTTGGGCGTGGTGGAATTGAAATTATGGAAAAGATTAAGAAACAGCCGGAATCGGGCCTACCCCTTCTTGAGGGCTTTCCACACTGCATGGCAGAGATCGAATACATTTTAGAACATGAAAACGCACCTAAGCTGATCGATGTCCTCTGCCGAAGAACCGAAGCACAGTGGATGATCTGGCACCACAAGCAGCCTGAACTGGCTAAAGCTGTAGCCGATATAATGGCTTCCTATTATAACTGGAACGATGCAGAGAAAACCGCCGAGATTAAAGAATATCTTGATTACGTCGATATAAATGTCAGCTTTATAAGGTAAGATAAACCACAATCAGTCTTTGTTTTTTTATTTGTAAAATCAATAAGAGTAGGTGTCTTTAACTTGAAAATACAGATTATGGAGACAGAAAAATCAGTTGGGCAGTTGATCTGTCATGATATAACCAAGATTGAAAAAGGGGTTTTTAAAGGCGCAATCTTTAAAAGAGGCCACCGAATTTCTACCGAAGATATAGAAACACTGCTTAGCCTGGGCAAAAACCATATTTATACCCTTGAGCTTGAAAAAGGAGACCTGCATGAAGATGAAGCAGGCAAACGTCTGGCAAAAGCCCTGGCCGGGACCGGACTTCTAATCGGTGAGCCGTCTGAAGGACGCCTTGACCTGGCCGCAAAACACAACGGCCTTTTGCAGATCGATGTGGCCCGCCTGCAGCGAATTAACTGCGTTCCAGATGTAGTGGTTGCAACTCTGCACCGTGGAACTCCGCTAACAAAAGGTGAAAAAGTGGCCGGAGCCAAGGTTATTCCCCTGGTTGTTAATGAAAAAACTGTTATTGCGGTTGAACAAATATGTGCCGAGGGAACACCGCCGCTGCGGGTGAAACCTTACCTGTCTTTCAAAATAGGCGGAATCATCACCGGTAGGGAAGTAGTTGAAGGCCGCGTTAAAGACGGCTTCGCTCCAGTGCTTGCTCAAAAGGCTGCCTTTTTCGGACAGCAGGAGCCAATAATTCGCTACTGCGGAGACAATGCCGATCAAATTTCTTCTATTATAGAAGAGCTCATTTCTGAAGGATGTAATATGATTATAGTTACGGGAGGCATGTCAGTTGATCCCGACGATGTAACTCCCTCCGGCATCAAAAATACCGGCGCTGAAATAGTTAAATACGGTGCGCCTGCTCTACCCGGAGCAATGTTTCTTCTTGCCTTCAAGGACAATATCCCTTTAATCGGTCTTCCTGCCTGTGCTATGTATTTCCAGAATACCATCCTTGATATCCTGCTGCCCCGCCTGATGGCCGGTGAAATAGTGACTGCAGAGGAGATAGCAGCCCTGGGACACGGCGGTCTCTGCCGACGTTGTGAAAACTGCACCTTTCCAAAGTGTTCTTTCGGCAAAGGCGGCCTCTAGAGGATTAATTTTTATGCATTGTATTTTTTCTACAGCATAGCAATTAATCAATTGGAGGCAGGATGATGGACAGTTTTATCAGAAATTCTATTGAAAAATTTACTTCATCTTATGATCACGACAGCGAAATTGGCTGGAAAACCCCACTGGTAGCTTAAGCTGCCAACGTCTGCGGCAAATGTCTTGTCGTAAAGTCATGTTCCACTGCTATTCCAGTGATTTAAGCATAGTTACCTGCGGCGGGCCTGTGATTGCATCTTTAATTTCTTCCCTGAATGCAAGGTAATGTGGAAGCTTGCGATGCTCGTCAAGGGCTTCAGCCCTGGTATACTTCTCAAGAATATAGACTTCAGAAGGGTTATCTGCGACTACAAAAGGATCATAGAGCAGGCACTCTTTTTCTTCTTTTCTTACCGCTTCGGCCATTTTGACCGCAGCCCGGGCCACTTTTTCTTCCATGCCCGGCTTTGTTTTTAATACTGCCACCAAACCAATCATTTCATCATCTCCTCATTATTATTCCTTAACTTTTGTTTTCCCTGTTTATTATGTCCCCATTATATGATAGCCACAGTCTGCGTAAAGTACAGTACCTGTAACAGCACGGGACATGTCTGCTGTAAGAAACAGAGCTGTCCTGGCAACATCCTCGGCAGTGGCAAGGCGGCGCAGCGGAGTCCGTTCTTCTACTCCCTCAAGCAGGCGGTTAAAGTCTTTAACCCCCTTGGCCGAAATTGTCCTAAGCGGCCCGGCCGAAATAGCATTTACCCTGATCTCCTGCGGCCCAAGATCAGCTGCAAGATAACGGACACTTGCTTCAAGGGATGCCTTGGCTACCCCCATCACGTTATAATTCGGCACCACCCGCTGTGAACCCTGGAAAGTAAGGGTAATGATACTACCGCCTTCGCTCATCATAGGCTGCAAACGCTGTGCAACTGCAACCAGGGAGTACGCACTGATATTGTGAGCCAGGAGAAAACCTTCACGGGAGGTGTCGGCATAAAGACCGTCGAGTTCTTCCTTCCTGGCATAAGCAAGGCTGTGCACAAAACCGTGAAGTATCCCCCATTCCTCTTTCAGTTTTGCTGCCAAATTATCCAGCTCGGTATCCGTCGCTACATTGCAGGGCAATATCAATGACCCCGGCATCTCCTTATTGACCAGGCGTTCCACTTTATCCTTAAATCTTTCGTCCTGGTAAGTAAATGCCAGTTTGGCACCGGCAGCATTAAATGCCCGTGCGATAGCCCAGGCAATGCTGCGTTTATTGGCTACTCCCATAACTACAATATTTTTACCCCGGAGCATTTTACCTTCATCCATAAAATTAGTCACCTTCCCAGCTTATTCTGTTAGAAAAACATGTCATTCATTTTATCACAAGTGAGACAAACTGAAAGATAATTATGAAACTGCTCATCTGCTAACCAATAGTAACTTCCTTTATGTCTCAGGATCCCGGCTGTCGAACATAAGCTTTAATTGTTTAAGTGACTGTTATAAAAACTCAAAGTTATCGACATCAAAGAGACCACGGTCAGTTATCTTCAAAGAGGGGATAACCGGCAGGGCCAGAAAAGA
>SKZS01000137.1 GCA_007127255.1 Syntrophomonadaceae bacterium
CCCCTAACCGAGCAGGAAGGAGTTTCAAATAAAGCTTTCATTCAGCTGCACGGAAAACCGCTGCTTGCTTATATTCTGGAAGCTCTGCAGAGGGCTCCATCGGTCAACCGTCTTATAGTGATCGGCCCGGATAAAGAACTGGCTGAGCTGCGTGATGAAGGCTACAGCTTCAAAATAGTAAGCGAAAGAGGCGGAATGCTGGATAACCTGGGAGCAGGCCTTGAAAACACAGATAAAAATCAGGCCTGCCTGGTGGTGACCGGTGATATTCCGCTTCTTAACGCTGAGGTTGTCGAAAACTTTCTTGCTCTATGCAAGCCGTACGATCATGATCTATATTACCCTGTTTTAAGCCGTGAAACCTGTCTTGGCAGCTTTCCTGAAACTGAGCGTACTTATGTCCGCCTTAGAGAAGGTTATTTAACAGGTGGGAACCTGGGTTTGTTAAAACCTGCCTGGTTTCTCGAAAATAGGGCCCGACTTGAATTATTCATTTCATACCGCAAAAAGCCCCTTAAATTGCTGCGCATATTACCTCTCTCGTTTCTCTTCAAGTACCTGTTTAAAACCCTGGCCGTAAAAGATTTAGAGAGCTACCTGTCCCGGCTTCTTAACCTGAAAGCTCGCGCGGTTTTCTGTGACTGTGTCGAAATCGCTGTTGATGTAGATAAGCTTAGTGACCTGGTATTGATAAAGAAAGTACTGGAACAATAAGTTGCTAAAGCTGCCTGTTATCGGTTTACCGCAAAAACGTACGCTAATTCGTACGCTACCCTTCAAAAAAACGTAACATGAATCTATATCCAAAATTAAGTCTATGCTGTACAGTTAATAGATAATTAAGTCTTTATTTGGATTTATGCTGCAGTAACAGGCATAAAGTTAACAGGTCTTTATAAGTGAATATTTTCTCATGCTTGAGAGTAATACAAGTACGTAGTTGATATTGTGCAAACAAAGGTAATAGAATTCATAATTTTTAGATGGAGGAGGGGTCAGCATGAAGGTTACCGACGTTCGCATCCGCAGACTGACACAGGAAGGCAAAATGAGGGCAATTGTATCGATTACCCTTAATGAAATGTTTGTGGTTCATGATGTGCGGGTAATTGATGGCAACAACGGTTTGTTTGTGGCAATGCCCAGCAAGCGAACACCCAGTGGTGAGTTCAGGGATATTGCACATCCGATTAATGCTGAAACCAGGGCTATCATCCAGGATTCGGTTTTAGAAGCCTACAGCAGGGAAATGGCGGAATCAATTGTAAGGGTATGATTATTTATTATTAGTAATGCTTTTTGCTTCTTTTCAGCTTACTGCAGTATAATGGCATCAGCAGAATATTTTAGAGGAGGGACTGCTGATGAAACAGCTTTGGGCTGTCATACTGGCTGCAGGAGAAGGAAAAAGAATGTATTCGAAGCTGCCGAAGGTTCTTCATCCCCTGTGTGGAAAACCAATGGTGGAATATATTTTAAGAAGCGCCGCTGAACAGACAGACAACATTTTAATTGTCGTTGGTCACGGTGCTTCTCAAGTTAAGGAAACGCTTGAAGAAAAATGGCGTTTTGTACTGCAGGAACAACAGTTGGGCACCGGTCATGCTGTTATGCAGGCATTAAGCTATTTGCCCCGTGAAGGAACCCTATTTGTGCTTTGTGGCGATACCCCTCTTATTGAATCTGTTCATCTGAAAAACCTTTTAGCGGAGCATAAAAGCAACGCGGCTACCGTAGCAACAACTAACTTGCCTGATCCGACAGGTTATGGACGCATTGTTCGTTCCGGCAGCAATTTAGTGGAGCGAATTGTTGAAGAAAAGGATGCCTCGGAAGAAGAAAAAAAAATTACAGAAATCAATACAGGCACCTACTGCTTCGATATAAGACTGCTTAAAGACTACCTGCCTCTGTTAAAGACAGACAATATCCAGAATGAATACTATCTAACTGATGTGATTTCTTTAATGCAGCGTGACGGTCATGAAACCGGGGCTTACCTGATAGATGATTATCGTATCGGCCTGGGGATAAATAACCGGGTGCAACTGGCTGAAGCGAGGCAAATACTCCAGGGCAGGATTAATCGTTC
This sequence comes from Syntrophomonadaceae bacterium, assembly GCA_007127255.1. Taxonomy (GTDB): domain Bacteria; phylum Bacillota; class Dethiobacteria; order DTU022; family DTU022; genus T3SED10-7. The sequence continues at coordinate 2,093 of SKZS01000137.1, forward strand.
CCTGATGCTTAACGGGGTTAGCATGCCGGATCCGGAATCAGTTTATACCGATGCAAATGTAGTAATAGGCCGGGATACCGTAATCCTGCCCAATTGCATTCTTGAAAAAGGTACGGTTATCGGTTCAGGATGTCGGATTGGACCCAATGTTCATCTGTGCAATACTTTAGTCAAAGATGGGGCAGTTGTTCAGCATTCAGTCCTTGTTGAAAGCATAGTCGATAAAGATGTTGAAATCGGACCATTTACTTATATCAACAGGCGAAAAGGTTAACTACTGTTCAAGGCATATTTTGGACTCAAGAATAGACAAAAACAGCAGGAAATGAAGAGCCGAAAAGAGAATCAATGATTTACTACATTACATTTCTATTTTATGAAAAGAATCGGTAGGAGGTTAAATATTGGTTAATGGTGAAGAGCTAAAAATATTTAGTGGTAGTGCAAACCGGGAGCTGGCTGTTGAAATTGCCAATTATGTAGGTGTGCCTCTTGGTGAATGCGATGTAAGTCGTTTTGGTGATGGTGAAATAGCGATTAGCATCGGGGAAAGTGTACGCGGTACGAATTCATTTTTAATTCAACCCCTCTGCGGACCAATTAACGACAGCATCATGGAACTTTTAATTATTGTAGATGCACTCAGGCGCGCTTCGGTAAAATCACTTAATGTCGTTGTTCCATATTATGCTTATGCACGGCAGGACCGTAAAACCAAGGCTCGTGATCCTATTACAGCCAAGCTTCTTGCTGATCTGATTACCGCGGCAGGAGCCACCCGGGTTGTTGCCATGGACTTACATGCCGGGCAGATCCAGGGTTTTTTCAATATACCCCTGGACCATCTGACTGCGCTTCCTATCCTGGCCAAGTATTTTAAGCAAAAGAAGATAGACAATGGGGTGGTTGTATCGCCCGATTTGGGCGGGGTAACCCGGGCCCGGGATTTAGCGCATCGTCTTTCGCTTCCTATTGCTATAATCGAGAAAAAACGTCCTGCTCCCAACCAGGCTGAAGTAATGAATATTATAGGGGAAGTGGAGGATAAAACAGCAATATTCATTGATGATATGATTGATACAGCAGGCACTATCACTCTTGGAGCGGAAGCTTTAATGAGGGAAGGCGCTAAAGATGTTTATGCATGTTGTACCCATCCGGTATTTTCAGGCCCTGCCCTCAGACGTTTAAGTGACTCTATGATTACAGAAGTGGTTTATACAAACTCTATCCCGGTAGATAAAGGGATGTTAGTAGGGATGCGTGATTGCTTCAGGGCGTTATCAGTCGCACCATTAATCGGTGAGGCTGTAATTCGCATCCATGAAAAACGTTCTGTGAGTGAACTTTTTTAACAGAGTTGATTTTCGCTGCTTCCTGCAGTATACTATTGCAGAAGGAGGCTGGAATGAATGGAAAGAATGGAAATGGAAGCAAAAAAGCGTCCGTCTATGACCAAGGGGGAGCGCAAACAGATGCGCAGCGAAGACCTGGTTCCTGCGGTTATCTACGGCAGGGGCGATGACAGCCTGCCCCTGACAGTTGACGGTCGTACTTTACGGCAGGTATTAACGACAGGAGGAAGTAACGTTCTCCTGGATCTTAAAGTTAAGGCCAGAGGTAAAAAAACAAAGCAGGAAACAGTGATGTTCAGGGATATTCAAAGGGATATACTTGTTCAGGATCGTATCCTGCATGTTGATTTTATTCGTATCTCTATGACCGACAAGATCGAGGTTTCTGTTCATCTTAACTTTGTTGGAGAACCCGTTGGCACAGAGGAAGGCGGAGTACTGTCAATGGTCACCAGGGTAGTTGATGTAAAATGTCTTCCGGGTGATATTCCCGAGCAATTCGATATTGATATTTCCGCATTAAACATTGGCGACAGTATAACTGCGGAAAGCCTGGTTCTCGGTGATGACATCGAATTAATTACTCCACCGGATACAACGTTGGCCCAGGTTCTTGCACCGATGGCTGAAGAAGAACTTGAACCGGCTGTTGAAGAGGAGCTTGAAGAAGGTGAAGAACCAGCGGTTGAAGAAGGAGAAGAAAAAGGCGAAGAAACTCCTGCTGCTGAAGAAACCGAAGAAGAAAGTTAGTTATAAATGTATTTGATAGCGGGTCTCGGTAATCCCGGAAAAAAATATGAAGGCAGCAGACACAATCTCGGATTTCGGGTTATCGAGGCGTTGTCCCGGCGTTTGCAGGCCGGCAAACCGACCCATAAACACAGGGCTATATGTGTTGTGACAGAATATAAAACAGAGCAGGTTATGCTGGCTCAGCCGCTAACATTTATGAATCGCAGCGGAATTGCTGTTAATGAATTGGTGCGCAATTACCATGTGGAACTTAACAGTTTACTGGTTATTTTTGATGATCTTGACCTTCCACCGGGTGAAATACGCCTGAAAAAAAAAGGAGGAAGTGCGGGTCATCGCGGCATACAGTCAGTCATAGATGTACTGGGCACTTCGGAATTTCCACGTTTGAGAATTGGTGTTGGGAAACCGCCCCCTTATACAGATGGTGCGGAATACGTGCTGCGGCCAATTGAACCAGCTGACGATGAACTGATTAACGAAGCAGTAGAGAGGGCCGTAGAGGCGGCGCTGCTTTTTATCAGTGAAGGCTTGGAAACAGCAATGAATTATTATAACCAGGGGTTGTCATCTGCTGATTAGTGTGTTAAAATTCCTTTCAAATATATTAGTTGTATAAATGCGATGCAGAAGGAAAGTAGGTCAGGTCAGCTGCCCTGACAGAGAGATCGGACCACGGGCTGAAAGTCTGATCGGGAAGTGCCTGATTGAAGTTCCCTTCGAAGCAGTGTGCTGAAAGCCAGTGTAGTGGCAAAGTAGGTGCTAACGGTTCTTCTCCGTTAACGGAAGAGGGTATCGGCAGTCTGTTTGAGGCCGCCCGTACCTGCAGAGTGGATATTCATCAAACTGGGTGGTACCGCGGATTAACAATCCGTCCCTTACGGGACGGGTTTTTTATTTGCTTACGTGTTATTGGGAGAGGACTTATTGTTAGATCATTCTATTGGCGGTGATTAGTAATGTTTATAGAGTGAAGTAAATACGGGAACAGTTTCGGATGACTATTAAAAAGTGCTAGCTAAAAACTAAAAGTTTAAAATTGAATTGGCAATACGATTGCTGAAAGGAGAGTGCAGGCATGATTGTTGTAATGAAGCAGGACGCCTTGAGAGATGAAGTGGAAAAGGTCGAAGAGCGTCTGGTCGAAATGGGTTTTGGACCTCACCGCATTGAAGGAACAGGCAGGGTTGTGATCGGTGCTGTTGGAGAACAACAAGTAGTGTTTCCCACAGGATTGGAGGTGCTGCCAGGTGTTGAAAGAGTAGTGCCAATTACTGCCCCCTATAAGCTGGTCAGCCGACAGGCCAAGGAGACAAGCAGCGTTATCAAAATTGGCGATCTGGAAATTGGTGGCAAAGAACTGGTTATTATGGCCGGACCATGCGCTGTGGAAAATGAAGATCAATTATTAACCATTGCGCGTGCGGTTAAAGCAGCAGGAGCCCAGGTGCTGCGGGGCGGGGCTTTCAAGCCGCGTTCATCTCCTTACAGTTTTCAGGGTTTAGAGGAACAGGGTCTGCAGATGCTTGAATCAGCGCGGCGGGAAACGGGGTTGAAGATTGTAACCGAGGTTATAAACCCGCAGGAAGTTGAACTTGTAGCGGGTTATACCGACATCATTCAGGTTGGCGCCCGCAACATGCAGAACTTTTCCCTGCTTCGTGAGGTTGGCCGCAGTGGTATGCCAGTCCTGCTTAAGCGGGGGCTTGCTGCCACTCTTGAGGAATGGTTGATGGCAGCGGAGTATGTCCTGGCGGAAAACAATTTCCAGGTAATTCTCTGCGAGCGTGGAATCAGAACATTTGAGACTTCAACCAGAAGTACACTGGATATAAGCTCAATTCCCCAGGCGAAAGAGTTAAGCCATCTGCCGGTTATAGCAGATCCATGTCATTCCAGCGGCAACTGGCGTCTTGCGGAGCCCCTTTCAAAAGCTTCTGTAGCAGCGGGAGTAGATGGTCTTCTTATCGAAGTTCATCATAAACCAGCAGAGGCATTATGCGACGGGCCGCAGTCCTTAACCCCGGAAAACTTTGAACAGCTACTGGCAGCAGTGAATCCGATTGCCCTGGCGATAGGAAGGTCACTGCCGGATGCGGTAGGGTCGAAAATGGCGGGAGGATTATAGATGAAAAAAAAGCGGCTGGGTTATCTTGGACCGCGCGGGACTTTTTCTGAAGAGGCGGCCTTATTATACAATCAAGATTCTGACAGCATCCTACTGGAATACCCATCAATTGCGGATGTCGTTACTGCAGTCAAAGAAGGCAGTATAGATGAAGGTCTGGTGCCATTGGAAAATACACTCGAAGGTGGCGTAGGGCCGACCCTCGATCGTCTGGCCAGGCAGGAGAAGGTTTACATTTGTAATGAGCTGGTTTATCCAGTCCATCAATGCCTGATGTCGGCAGAAAAGCTTGATTTAAGTCAAATCCGACAGGTTCTTTCTCATCCACATGCCCTGGGACAATGCTCAGATTATCTTAACCGTAATCTTTCCCATGCTGAGTGTCTGCCGGTTGAAAGCACAGCAGCGGCGGCAAAAGCAGTAAGGAATCTTCCCGGGGCAGCGGCGATAGCTCCAAGCAGGGCAGGTGAACTGTTTAATCTCGTTTTACTGGCGAAGGATATACAGGACAACAATGGTAATGCGACCCGTTTTGTAGTCGTCGCCAGACATGATCATGCTGCGACGGGTGAGGATAAAACCTCCCTGGTTTTATCTATACCTGACGGCCCAGGCAGTCTCTACCAGGTTCTCGGCTATTTTGCCCATCGTAATATAAATCTTACCCGTATCGAATCACGCCCTTCACGGCAGATAATTGGTGACTGGCTGTTTTTTATTGACTGCGAGGGGCATCGCAATGATCCGGGTCGTGAAGAGTTGTGGGCAGAAATTGAACAGGCGGTACCCTTTTTTAAACTGCTCGGTTCTTACCCTGTTAGCAGGCGCCGCTAAGTTGACGATGCAGGTGTTGATCGTTATAATTTAGGATATGAATTAACGGGGGGTATCGGATGATTCCCCTCTCTTTTGATGTACCCGACTGTAAAACCGGAGGTTTAATTTTTGCTTAAATTTTTGCTTGAATTTTGGTCTGACAATGAGATATTTGTAGATCTTAAGCATGCTATTATTAATGACCGGGTTTATCGGGCAGTTATTGCCGGTCTGGAGGGCAGTGCGCGTAATTTTTTTATGGCTGCGCTCAGCCATTACTGCCAGAGGCCGGTTTTAATTGTGACCGGGGATCTGGCCCAGGCTGAAAAGATCTATTCTGACCTGCAATCCGTATTTCCCGGTCCGGTGAACATACTCAGACCAAGGGAACTTTTTATCAATACGGATGCTTTATCGCGCAGTGATGAGCAGCAGCAATCAAGGCTTGGCTTTTTAGAATGGCTGTATGAAAGTGGCGAAGGGATATATATTGCTCCTGTTGCAGCGCTGATCTCGAAGGTCCTTCCTCCTGACCAGTGGCAGAATCTGATCATAGAATTGCAGGTTAATCTGAAATGTGATCGCCAGGAGCTTTTAGATGTCCTGGTGAAAAGAGGTTATGAAAGGACAACTTTAACAGAATCAAAAGGGCAGTTCAGCGCTCGTGGGGATATTATTGATATTTATCCCCCGGGTAGAGAATATCCGTTTCGTATTGAACTCTTTGATGATATCGTGGAATCTATCCGTCACTTTAATCCGCAAAACCAGCGTTCTAAAGAACAGTTACAGCAGGTAAAGATTTTACCTGCCCGCGAACTTATACTGGCTGAAGATGTTTACAATAAAGGTGAGCAAAATATATTCGGCAGATTGGACAGGGTTCTTTCAAGACTGCGCAAACGCGGGGAACAAGATGTAACTGCCCGGATTAAACAGCAGGTTACACGTCACCTGGAAAGGTTGGCCGAACCTGACGGTA
>SKZS01000189.1 GCA_007127255.1 Syntrophomonadaceae bacterium
ATATTCTCTTTTAATCAGGATATTGCTGCAGGTGATCGTGGACTAATGTTCGTAGATGAATTAGAGCTTTTGGCACGCGGAGGCCGTGGAGGCAACGGTGTTGTTTCGTTCCGTCGGGAAAAGTATGTGCCCAAAGGCGGCCCGGATGGCGGAGACGGCGGAGACGGCGGATCCGTTTACCTGTGGGCTGATCCTTCCAAACACAGTTTTCTTGATCTGCGCTATCGACGCTTGGTAAAAGCGTCCGATGGCAGCCATGGTCGGGGCAAAGACCGCCATGGGGCTGCCGGCGCAGATTTGCTTGTTCCCGTTCCCCTGGGAACGGTAGTTCGCGATGAAAAGAAAAATGTCCTTGCCGATTTGACAGCTTCCGGCCAAAAAGTTTTGGTAGCTGCGGGCGGACGTGGCGGCAAGGGAAATGCCCGCTTTGCTACGTCCCGCAGACGGGTTCCCCGTTTGGCTGAAAAAGGTCTCCCCGGCGATGAACAAAAAATATTTCTGGAACTTAAAATAATGGCCCAGGTAGGACTGGTTGGTTTCCCCAATGCCGGCAAATCAACCCTGCTGGGACGTATTACAGAGGCCAGGCCTAAAATAGCTTCTTACCCCTTTACTACGGTTACTCCCAACCTGGGTGTGGTCAAAGTTGGCAGTACAGGCAGCTTTATAGTTGCCGATCTGCCTGGTCTGATAGAAGGCGCTCATGAAGGGGCAGGACTGGGTCACCGTTTTTTGCGCCATGTGGAAAGAAATCTTCTTTTGCTTTTCTTAATTGATTTGTCTCCTGATGCCCAGCCTGATCCTGCAGAAGCATACCAGATGCTTAAGGATGAGTTATCAATTTACAGCGCCAGGTTGGCCAAGTATCCTCGTGTAGTAGTCGGCAGTAAAATTGACATAACCGGAGCATCTGAACGACTCGATCTTCTCCGAAAAGCTGTCCAGGATGCCGATGGCGAAGAAACAGCAATATTTGCCATATCAGCGGTGACAGGCCAGGGGATTGAAGAATTGATTCGTTATTTATATGAAAGGGTAACAATCCTATCTGAACAAAGGGTAGAAACAGAATTAGAAGAGGTTGTAAGAACAGGGCAAGCTGATCAACTGCCTTTAAAAATAGAAAAAGATGGCGATGTTTATTATGTCAGTGGAACTGCTATAGAAAATATGGCAGCCCGGACTGATTTTGATAATGAAGAGGCGCTGCTTCGTTTCCAGAACTACTGTCGGCGCAGTGGCCTCGATAAAGAGCTAAAAAAAATGGGCATAAAAGAAGGTGAAACAGTCCGAATTGGAGAGGAAGAATTTGTCTTTTACGAATAAGTTTTGCAAAGGAGATCACAGTGTTTTTCTTAAACGAGCAATCAAGTAAAACCGGAAGCTTGAATATTGGTTTGATGGGAGGAACATTTGATCCAATTCACATGGGTCACCTGGTTACAGCTGAAGAAGCGAGGCAGCAGTTTAATCTTGATTACGTTGTATTTGTTCCGACTGGTATCCCTCCCCATAAAGATGAAGAAACGATATCGCTTCCTGAACACCGTTATCTTATGACTTCCCTGGCGGTGATGTCCAACCCCTCATTTTTTGTCTCCAGGTTCGAGATAGATAAGGAAGCGCCGACTTACACCATTGATACAGTCAGGCACTTTGCCTGTGGCCAGGGGGCGGGTTTGGAAGTGTTTTTCATAACCGGGGCTGACGCAATATTGGAAATATTTACCTGGAAAGATTACGAAGAGCTTCTGCGCCTCTGCACTTTCATTGCAGTTTCCAGGCCCGGATATTCACTGGACCGTTTTTATGAAAGCCTTGAACGTAGTTGCCCTGAAATGAAGCATAAAGTGCACCTGCTCGAAATACCGGCCCTGGCTGTTTCATCAACTTTTATCAGGGAAAGAGTCACCCTTAGTAAAACTATAAAATATTTAACTCCCGAGCCGGTGGAACAATATATCAGGAAACATGGTTTATATCGAACCAGTTCTTAAACAGGTTTTAATAACTTAAAAATAAGTTATAATATAAGCGGAGGTGGAAGGTTAAATGCAAAAAACTTTATACGTGGGGAATATTCCCTGGAGCACCAAGGAAGACGATCTGCAGCAGTTTTTTTCTCAGTATGGCGAAGTATTGGAATGTCGGATTATCACTGAACGGTCAACAGGGCGTTCCCGCGGCTATGGTTTTGTTGAAGTAGACGAAGCTAACATGGAAGCGATTATGGAGCAAACCAACGGAGCCGAATTGGAAGGGCGAAAGCTTGTTGTTAATGAAGCAAAACCGCGAGAGCAGTAATACATGAATTATTCTTACTTAATGAAAGAGATGCTTGATGACGAATTATACAGGCATAGCCGGTATACAGCTGAAGCAGCGGTTTCTTTAGCTGAACATTACGGCGTCGATTCTGAAAAAGCATACCTGGCCGGAATCGTTCACGATTACGGCAAATGTTATGCGAAGCAGGAATTGATTAACAAGGCAGAAGAGCTGGGGTTATCCTTAGACAGAATCACGTGGAAACAGGAAAAACTGCTTCATGCTCCGGTGGGCGCGGCTTTGCTTAAGAAAGAGCATAAGATAAGTGACCCGGAGTTGTTAAATGCCATAGCATATCATACCACCGGTCGAAAAGGTATGAGCTTGTTTGAAAAAATTATTTACCTGGCTGATAAAATTGAAAAAAGCCGGCAGTTTGAGGGATTGGAAAAAATCAGGAAGATTGCTTACACCAATCTCGATCAAGCCCTTCTGGCCGTCGTAGATTTAGCGATTGCTTCTGTTATGGCCAGGGGATTACTGCTTCATCCAAGGTCTGTTGTTTTCCGCAATAGTCTTTTGGAAGTATTAGGAGAAAAGGAGTATAATTAAATTAGCGGAGGTGATGTTATTTGGCAAATGAATCGGCCAAAAGCACCAGGGAATTGGCCTTATATGCCGCGCAGCTGGCGTTAGATAAAAAAGGGCATGATCTCCATCTGCTTGAAGTCGGCAAGGTGTCTATTATTGCCGATTATTTTTTACTTATAACCGGGATATCTTCAATCCAGGTTCACGCAATTTGCGATCATCTGGTTGAAACCTTTAAAAAAGAAGGCTATTATGCCCTGCGAATTGAAGGCTATCGTGAAGGTTGGTGGGTTATTATAGATTACGGCGGCCTGGTTATCCACATTTTTCTGCCTGAAGCGCGGGTTTTCTATGACCTGGAGCGGCTTTGGTCTGAGGCCCCGCGGGTTTATCTTGATGAACCGGGAGATAGCCCTACATCTTTATCTGATTAACCGGGATTAAGTATAAAACAGGGGGCCGTATTTATGGATACGAAAGCATTACACCAGGTGATTATGGATGCTGCTTTAATTAAAAAAAATCCGGCAGGAGAGGAATACAGTTCTTTGTCACTGCCTGTCTCAAAAGAAATAGCCAGGAACCATGATATTAGCAGGCAAGTGGTTGAAATTGCGGCCCTGGAAGCCAATGTTATACCCGAGCGCTATCAGCGCAACATCGGTACCGTAGGCATCGAGGGTCAGATAAAGCTTCTCAAGTCGAATGTCGGAATCGTAGGTGCCGGTGGCCTGGGTGGTTTTGTCCTTGAACTTTTGGCCCGTATGGGTGTCGGCAGGTTAGTTGTTGTAGATGATGATGTTTTTACTGATAGCAATTTAAACCGGCAGTTGATAGCGCATGAGAAAAATCTTGATCGGCCTAAGGCAGATGCGGCTGTAAAAAGGATATCTGAGATTAATGGAGCTGTGACGGTAAAAGCATTTTACAGGCGTGGCGATGCTTCAAACCTGCCAAAGATTTTTGAAGGATGCGATCTTCTCTTAGATTGTCTGGATAATCTCTCCTCGCGATTTGAATTGCAAAAAGTCAGCAGAGAGCTTGGTGTTATTATGGTTCACGGAGCTATTGCCGGTTTTTTGGGTCAACTGGCTGTGATCAGACCGGAATATCCGATCCTGGAGATGGTTTACGGTTCTGAGCATGAAGGTATGGCTGATAAAGGTGCAGAGGTGCAGCTCGGTAATCCGGCAACGACGCCGGCGATGCTTGCTTCCTGGCAGGCAAATGAATCAATCAAGATCCTGGCTGAGCTTGAAGGGGTGCTTCCGAAAGATAAAATGTTGATAATTGATATGCAATCAGGTGAATCATACAGAATAGAGGTGACTGCCGGCTAAAATATTTTGCAATTGCAACCCGTTAAAGATACCGATTTGGGTTATTTGTGTTTCGGTTTCTTGCTCCTTTCAATACTACTAATAGGGAGTTGAGGGCAATGCCAATTGGGAAACTTATGGAGCGGCAGAAGGAAACCCTTGTACAAGAAGCTTTGAAGGGAAAGCATCGTGATTTAGCTGGTTGGTGGAATTATCTTGCTATAACCCTGGCCGTCGGTACAGCGCTTTACCATATATATACCGCATATTTTGGAGCGCCGTTCGCGCTTCTTTTCCGAAACATCCACTGGATGCTTATAGCAAGCCTTATATTTATCTATTTTCCTGCTCTAAAAAAATCACCCCGCGACAAACCCACAGTGCTTGATATAGGTTGTGTTCTGATCAGCATTGCTCTCGGGATGTATGTTATTCTAAATTACACGGCCATTGCAGGCCGCGCAGGATCGCCGGTTACAGCTGATATCGTATTGGGAGCTGTCCTGGTATTAATAGTTATGGAAGCCGGCCGGCGCACAGTCGGGTGGCCGATTGTTGTCATTGCTATTTTATTCCTCTGTTACGCTTATTACGGCCAGGCGATGCCGGGATTGCTTTTGCACCGCGGTTACTCCATTGCCCGCATTTTCCCATTTCTATATCTGACCGATGCCGGAATTTTTGGTATACCGCTTGGTGTTTCTTCCCGTTTTATTCTCTTATTTGTCATTTTCGGCGCATTTTTAGAAAAGGCAGGCGCCGGTATATTTTTTCGTGATCTTTCTCTGGCCCTGACCGGCAGGTACGTAGGCGGGCCGGGTAAAGCAGCCATTTTATTTAGCGGTTTTATCGGATCGATTACCGGCAGTTCTACGGCAAACGTTGTGACTACAGGGACCTTTACCATCCCTCTGATGAAAAAGTTGGGCTATTCGCCTGAATTTGCCGGTGGTGTTGAGGCGGATGCTTCAACCGGCGGTCAGATTTTGCCGCCGGTAATGGGCGCTGCCGCTTTCGTCATGGCTGAATACATTGGTGTACCCTATGTTACGGTTATGGTAGCGGCAATAGTTCCTGCCTTTCTATACTTTATTACCTCATTCTTTATGGTTCATTATCGTGCCTTGAGGGACAACTTGCTGCCTGTGCCGAAAGCAGATCTGCCCAGGCTGTCTACAGTATTAAAAGATGGGTTTTATTATTTTACTCCTCTTATCATCCTTATTGTTCTGCTTGTTATGCGATTTTCACCTTCACGTGCCGTTTTTTGGGCCTTGCTATCGACAATTGCTTTAAGCTGGATCAAAACCGATACCCGAATGGGACCGAAAGAAATAATTGAAGCTCTCCACTCCGGGGTCCTGAAGGCCCTTGAGGTTGTAGCCGCCTGTGCTGTTGCCGGGATTATAATTGGAATGGTTACCATGACCGGCCTTGGTTTAAAATTTTCCACTCTGATCGAACTCCTGGCGGGTGGCAACCTGATGGCCGGCCTTTTTTATACCCTGGTTGCTTCCCTTATTCTAGGCATGGGTGTGCCTACCACAGCCAAGTATATTATCCTGGCCACCCTTGTAGCTCCGGCATTAGTGGCCCTGGGGGCGCCCCTGCTTGCTGCTCACCTGTTTATATTATATTTCGGAACCGATGCCGACATTACCCCGCCGGTAGGCCTGGCTGCTTATGCGGCTGCCGGCCTGGCAGGAGCACACCCCATGAAAACAGCGATTGAAGCATTCAAGATGGGTATTACCGCTTATATTGTCCCTTTTGCTTTTATTCTCGGTCCAGCCTTGCTTTTGCAGGGGCCTCTCTATGAAATTTTCCTGGCCTGCGCTACTGCCCTGCTGGCCTGTGCCGGTTTGGGTGCGGCAATGCAAGGTTTTTTCGTGCGCAGGATGCCATTATGGCACAGAGGTCTGCTTCTAATCGGTTCGGTGATGCTTATGGAAACCAGCATGCTGGGTGATTTAATTGGATTTTTACTAGTTGGCGGCATCTTTTTTATAGAATATCTGGCCGAAAAGGTTGTAAAGAAAAAAATGGCTGCGTAATAGTTAGCAAATATTTATAAGGAAGGTTTTATGAAACGGCAGAAGTGTAATATCTTGTATGCCTATTGACAAGGGTAAACCACGTGCATATAATGTTAAATGTACTCGAGGTGCTATAAAGTTATTTGATGAAGGGAAGCAGTAAGCAGGGATGCTTAAACAGAGAGCCGGGGGATGGTGTAAACCGGCAGGCAAAGCTGCTGAACTCGTCCCGGAGAAGCTGCGGTGAAAAGACAAGCCGCAGCCGTCAAACCGGCGTTAACGGTATAAAGCGGGCAGCATAACGGGGGGCTGTGGCGCAGTGGGAGCGCGCTTCCTTGGCATGGAAGAGGCCGCGGGTTCAACTCCCGCCAGCTCCACCACATGTTTGATCAATAAGGGTGGTACCGCGGGTATAATCAATCCGTCCCTTTACCGGGCGGATTTTTTTATTCGCTATGGGGGAGATCATTTTGGAAAAATACGATTCTGCTCAAATTGAAGAATACTGGCAAAATATCTGGGAAAAAGAAGATTTTGATCGATCGGAAATAGATCATTCCAGGACCAAGTATTATGTTTTGGAAATGTTTCCCTACCCTTCAGGCAAGCTCCACATGGGCCATATGCGTGTCTATTCAATCGGTGACGTTTTAGCCCGGTTTTTAAGAATGCGCGGCTATAACGTTATTCACCCGATGGGTTGGGACGCCTTCGGCCTGCCGGCTGAAAATGCCGCCATTGAACACAATGTAAACCCCGCTGAGTGGACGGCCCAGAATATAGAACATATGAAAAAACAGCAAAAAAGGCTCGGAGTCAGTTATGACTGGCGCCGGGAAGTTAATACATCTGCACCCGATTATTACCGCTGGACACAGTGGCTTTTTTTGTTGATGTTTAAAGAAGGGCTGGCTTACAAGAAAAAGGCCAGCGTAAACTGGTGTACAGATTGCGCCACTGTCCTGGCTAATGAACAGGTTGAGAAAGGCCTCTGCTGGCGCTGCTCTTCTGTGGTTGAAACCAGGGAGTTGGAGCAGTGGTTTTTACGCATTACCGATTATGCCGAGAGGCTATTATACGACCTGGATAAGCTGGAAGATTGGCCTGAACGGGTTAAGGTTATGCAGCAGCATTGGATTGGTCGCAGTGAAGGAGCGGAGATTGCTTTTAAAATTAAGGAATTTGCCGGTGAAGAAATTCGTACCTTTACGACCCGTCCCGACACCCTTTTCGGGGTGACCTATATGGTTCTTGCTCCTGAGCATCCTCTGTCCAGGCGACTTGTTGAAGGAACTGAAAGGGAACAGGAAGTTTTCAATTTTATTAATGAAGTCAGGCAGGTCAGCGAGATAGAACGCACCGCTGAAGAAGCTCCAAAAATCGGCATATTTACCGGACGTCATGCGGTAAATCCGATCAACGGTGAAGAAGTGCCTATACTGGTCGGCAACTATGTTTTAATGGCATACGGAACAGGGGCCGTAATGGGAGTTCCCGCGCATGACCAGCGTGATTTCGAATTTGCCCATAAGCATAACCTGCCAATCAGGGTGGTTATTCAACCTGAAGGCGAGAGTTTATCTGTACAGAATATGCCGGAAGCTTATGTCGGCGAAGGAGAAATGATAAACTCAGGAACTTTTAACGGGCTTGACAACCTGGAGGGGATTAAAAAGATAACTGCTTATCTTGAGCAGCAGGGTTTAGGTTCTTACCAGGTTACCTACAGGCTGCGTGACTGGTTAATCTCTCGCCAGCGTTACTGGGGGGCCCCGATACCGGTTGTATACTGTCAAAAGTGTGGCACCGTTCCTGTGCCTGAATCAGACCTGCCCGTTGAACTGCCCATGGAGGTAGAACTTTCTGGAAACCGGGTGCCCAGCCTGGCTCAAT
>SKZS01000184.1 GCA_007127255.1 Syntrophomonadaceae bacterium
CCATTTGAAACCTTAAGTAAATCATATTGAAATGGAAGGTGTTATAGAACTTAATAAAGTAAGGGTTTTTCTACTTAGAAGAAACTCTTACTTTTCGCTGCAGTTTCATATAGAGGGTCTTAAGTGTCCTGCTGGCCGGTCCTGATCCCATAAATGGTATGACATAATAATATTAATTTTACCCGGAAGGCGTGGCTATAGCTATGAAGCTGCAAGACTGGGAAAAAAAATGTTATCGTGCCGGGCTTAGCCCTGAATTTCTGGAAAAGTTTAAAGAACAGGTAAAAGAAACCAGGAAACAAAAAAAGCTGTTGAAGGAAAGTGCCTTTAATACAGCTAAAGATATTGCGCAAGAGTTGATAAAGAACGACCTTGCAGAAAAAGTATATCTTTTTGGTTGCTTTGCCCGGAACGATTATAATGAGAGATCAGATCTCGATCTATACGTAATCGGGCATAAGGGCGATACAGATGAGATTTATAGAATTGCTGAGCATTTATGCAAAGATCAAAGGATCAATATAGTATTTGAAGAAAACAATGTGCCCTGGATTGAAGATGTTATCAGCAGGGAAGGGGTATATTTATGCTAATTGACAAAAATAAATACTTAGTCGTTAAAACTGCAATTGAAAATGACATACAAGCACTAAACCAACTAACAGAAGAGCTATCAATCTTACAGCAAGGCCACTTACAAATAACCTGCTAAAGGTTGGGTAAAGCAAAACAAACCGGCAGCACTCAAAAGAAATGGGGTCGGGTCTTGAATTATCACGTTTTCTCTGGCTAGTGACAATCCATCAGATATAAACACCCTTATCGCCGAGCTATTCAGCAAAGAATCCCGCGGATATAAATAAGATTTAGGTTCATATGAAAGATAGCTTGTAATGGCCGATCGGGACCAGAGACGATGCGTGAACATAACAACCGTGCTGCTGCTTGAGTTTAGAGGCACAAAGAATTCTGTTGCCTTCGGAAGGAAAAGCTCCGACCAGGTCGAATGATAATAGAGTCGTACCCATCCTAAGTTTTATCCTGTAAATACCTATTGTCAATTTCATCAAACGGTCTTTTTGTATAACAGGAGGTACACAAAGATAGAGATCAAGAAACTTATACCAGATAGAGCTGACGAAGCAGTTGAGGTTATGCTTAATGCTTTCAAAGATGAAGCCCTTACTTCATCCTGGCTGGATTTGAACGAACCGAAGTTGAAAAAAACATACTCAGTTGCGGTAAAAATAATTTATATTATTCACCTTGATTCAGGTGATCCTATTTACATCGCAACACAAGAAGATAAAATTGTGGGTGTTGCCGGGCTAAAAACTCCCGGGGCAAAGAAAAACATATTTAAAGCAGTATTTTTGCTCTTTAAGAATCTGCCCCAGCTGCTGAGGCTGCTTCCAGCAATCTTTAAAGCAGCCCGTGCCCTTTTTGAAGCAACAAAGCCTCCAACCAGCTTGCCAGAAAACTATTGCACACTGGAAGTTTTGGCTGTAGACCCCGAGCAGCAGGGTAATGGCACCGGTCGCCGCCTGCTTGAACACGTTCACCAAAATCATTTAGAAAATAATATTTCCGGGATATACCTGGTTACCGGAGAAGATAAAAACGTAAAAATCTATGAACGCTTTGGCTATAAGGTAGTGGAGAAAAGAATTGCTAAAGGTATTGAAGCTTACCACATGTTTAAAGCTAATAACTGACAAACAGCATTAATACCATTACAATATATTCACCAGTTAATTAGCATGGTG
The DNA here is from genome assembly GCA_007127255.1 of Syntrophomonadaceae bacterium. Classification (GTDB taxonomy): domain Bacteria; phylum Bacillota; class Dethiobacteria; order DTU022; family DTU022; genus T3SED10-7. Next base: position 1,767 of record SKZS01000184.1, read on the forward strand.
TGGTAATCTCAAACGGGACCGCTCCACATGAGTATTTTGCCGTTAAATGGCATACCAGTTTTATATATGGAAAACTGGAGTTAAGGCTTTATAATTGTGTAAAATCGAGGAACCATTTCTCCTAACCTTCAAATTCCTTTTTGAGTGGTGTTTAAATTATTTATCACTTCAAAAATTCCTGAACTCTATCGACCGATCAGGGCATGTGTTGTAAAATTATTATGAATTCCCTAAGTGACACTATTTATGGCGAGTGATATTAAAGATGATTTCATGCAAGTATTGCAAAATGGAAAAACAGGTAATTGCTGCTTCCCTATCATACTGTTCTGACTGTATCCGGGAAGGCAGCAAAGCCGTTATGAATTCCTTACAGCAGGTTCATACCGAAGTAAGGAGAGAAAGCGGGCTGCCGGCTGAAACACCTGCGAACGATGGTGAACCTACCTGCGTAATTTGCTCCAGGAGCTGCCAGCCTGCACCTGGCGAAAAAGGCTTCTGTGGTTTAAGGGAAAATAAAGACGGTAAAATCTTTCACCATGCAGGGTTGCCAGGCCTCGGCATAGTGGAATACTATTTTGACCCCCTTCCCACCAACTGTGTTGCCGATTGGGTCTGCCCTGCTAAAAGAGAATCCTATGCTGGCAAGAAAAACATGGCCGTTTTTTACGGAGCATGCATATTGAACTGCCTCTTTTGCCAAAACTGGCAATACCGCACTTTAACCAAGCAGCTTTCGCCTTCTTTGAGTGCCGGGGAATTAGCAGATAAGGTTGATGCACAAACAGCCTGTATTTGTTTTTTCGGTGGTGACCCGGCTCCGCAAGTGCCCCATGCCCTGAGTACCGCTCGTAAAGCCCTGTCCAAAAACCCTAAGTTAAAGATCTGCTGGGAAAGTTCCGGCGCTTTTTCGGATCTATTCTTTCCCCGGGTTATGGATCTTTCATACCGAAGCGGCGGAACGGTAAAGTTTGACCTCAAGGCTTACAACGAAAACCTGTATTTTGCCCTCACCGGCGGGGACAATAAACAGATGTTAAAAAATTTCGCCCGCTGCGCAGAATTTAGCCGCCGCAACAATATTAACCTGGCTGTAGCCAGCACCCTGCTGGTACCAGGTTACATTACAGAAAAAGAAGTTTTTGAGTTGGCCTCGTTTATCGCTTCTCATAACCCGGCAACTCCATATTCTTTGCTGGGGTTCCATCCTCAATTCCAGATGAAAGATTTGCCGGTAACAAGCAGAAAAGAAGCTGAAGCCTGCTACGATGCGGCGCGCAAAGCCGGACTTAAAAATGTTAACCTTGGCAACGTCCACTTGCTCAGATAACTGCCGACCAGCTTACGATAGTTAAAAGGACAGGGGGACGTTTCTCCTGTCCTTTTGCCCGGTATGCCCGGGGGACAGGAGAAACGTCCCCCTGTCCTTCCCCCTGTCCTTACTGGCAGCTTCTGGGGTACCCTTATGGGCTGCATCCGGTATACATCAGACTACCGATTTCATTGATACTGCTGGTCATTGTCTCACTAAAGACTACTGCTACTTCACCTGACATTGTAGCGTCTCTGCTTTACAGTAACAACAAAAGTTAGTTGCCCGCCCGCTGCAGCCAGAACAGGAAATAAAGCGCCATGATCAGTACTGCTGAAAGTGATAACAGGGCAGTAAAAAAAACGACCATCATGATTAGTTCCACATTGCGCACCTCCCCGGTTTCCTTTAAACTAAATATATCTAATTGGCTCAAGTAACGGACCCGCCGGAGGTAGGGTTTTCAAGGTCGATAAAAAACCTGACTTTTGTCAGAGTCAAACTAAATTCAGGAGGTCAGCATGGATAAAACAAAAAAACTAGCCTCGTTAAAAAAACACTTGACGCACGGGCCTAATGCCTGGCAGGGAGCTGCACTCTCATTATTGATATGTTCTGCTATTCTATTTCTAGGTATGTTTATTGGCGGAGGGATACACAGCTTTTTTAACGGAGTTCCTAATTTCATTTTTGCCCTTCTGCTTGGAGCTTTATCCTATTTGCTAGGCTCTTTGCTGGTAAAAGTATTAGATTTAGTTCAAAGATTTCAACAACCTTACCGATGGGTTTTATTAGGATCGCTGGTTTTATTATTAAACCTGATGATCGCTTCTGTGCAGTTAATAGGAAATGCTATCGCCCTGGTCATATACTTTGTAGTAGTGACCTCCCTGCTGGGAGCAGGCATTAAGACCTGGGCCGCTGCAAAAAAAGAAAACCGTCCGCGAAAAATCCCGGTAGTATATGGCATTGCCGGAGGCTCAGGGTTATGCCTCCTGTTAATCTGGTTCATCTGGCCCGGCCAGCCTTACACCACCCCCGATCCTGTCAACCGCCAGGTATCAGAACTTGCAACTGAACTCGAACACCCGGCAGACAAAGGCCCTTATGAAGTGTTGGAACTAACATACGGCAGCGGCACAGATAATCGCCGCAGTGAATTTGGACAGGACGTTGACATCAAAACAAGCAGTGTAAATGTGTCTCCCATGATCGACAAGCCTATTACTCCTGTTCTCTGGCTGCGTGATGCGTATTGGGGCTTTGGCTTGGATGCAGTTCCACTCAATGCCCGGGTCTGGTATCCCGCGGGAAGCGGGCAGTATCCACTTGTGCTTGTAGTGCATGGAAACCACATGATGGACGACTTTTCTGACCCCGGCTATGATTACCTGGGAGAACTTTTGGCCAGCCGCGGATATATTGTAGTTTCTATTGATCAAAACTTTTTAAATGCAGGCGGTTTTATCGAGGCTATACTTGGAGGTCTTAAAAACGAAAACGATGCCCGTGCCTACCTCCTGCTCCGTCATCTTTCACAGTGGCACGCCTGGAACGAAACAGGAGGCCACCTTTTTGCAGGCATGGTCGACACTGACAATATCGGACTAATCGGTCATTCAAGGGGAGGCGAGGCCGCTGCCATTGCTGCTGCTTTTAATCACTTGCCTTTCCATCCAGGGAACAGCGATATCTCTTTCGACTTTGGCTATAACCTTCAGTCGGTGATCGCAATTGCTCCTTCAGACGGACAGTTTCAACCGCGCAGGCAGAAAACAGAACTGAGCGATATTAATTACCTGGTCCTGCAGGGATCATCCGACAGCGATGTGCGTTCATTCCAGGGAGCCATGCAGTATGACCGATTATCTTTTAAGGAAAACAGTGATCACTTCAAAGCATCAGTTTATATCCACGGTGCCAACCACGGTCAATTCAACACTCGCTGGGGTCGAATAGACCAGACTTTTTCCCGGCTTTTCCTGGATCGAAACAATATCATGCCGGAAGATTTACAAAAATTAACCGCAGAAGTCTTTATTAGCAGCTTTTTAGAGGATACTTTACGTGGCCGTTCCGACTACCGGCAGTTATTTACTGACCCGCTTGTGAGACAAAGCTGGCTGCCGGACACCTCATGCCATATTCAGCACCTGGATGCTGCTACAAAGATCATTGCAGATTTCCACGAAGACATGGATCTCACCACCCTTACTGTCAATCAGGGCAAAGCTTTTGGTGAAAATTTTCTATCCTGGCGTGAAGAGCCACTTGAACTGGGTTACGGCCAATTGCGAGATAGAACGAGCTTATACCTCAGTTGGAACGATGAAGAAGATGAAGAAGCCATCTATACTATGATGCTGCCGGAAAACCTGGCAGCGGAAGTAAGTGCAACCACTCTTACCTTTTCTGCTGCTAATGTATCTGAAAACCGAGACCCTGTCGATTTCATAGTAACACTAAAAGACCTCGCCGGCGAAGAAGCTGCGCTGCCGCTAAGCCATGTTGCTGCCCTGCCACCCCCGCCGCAGTACCGCATGTTTAAGATGCCGCTGGGAGTCGAATTTTTATCAGAGCCAATCTTTAGCACCTATACCTTTATGCTCTCTGATTTTTTGGAAGCAAACAGCGCTTTTAATCCCCAGACTGTTGCCAAAATCCGTTTTAGATTTGCCGGCCCATCGGGATCCATTTTTCTTGACGATATAGGCCTTAGCCGGTAAAACCTGACTTTATCCGGGCAAAAGGACAGGGGGACGTTTCTCCTGTCCTTTTGCCCGGTATGTCCGGTGGACAGGAGAAACGTCCCCCTGTCTTAAAGGAATTGTGAAAGGGAGTTTAATATGTTATATTATCCTGACAGGTTAATACATTGATAAAAATAATGTAGAAGGGAGTTAGGTAAGTGAGAAAAAACAAAAAGGTAATATTTATAATTCTCGCCGTTATTCTGGTTGTTGGAGGAGCTTTTGCCGCCAGATATATTTCCGAAATCAGAAGTTACCGGCAGGCTGTGGAAGAGATGACTATAGGCGAAGTAGACCTTTCCACAGTACCTGATGGCATCTATAGCGGTTCGCACGAAACTGTATGGATCGGCGCAACGGTTGAAGTTTCTGTCAAGGACCACCGGATCACTGAGATTAAACTGGATCACCGGCACGACCGGGGCGAAGCTGCGGAAGTAATTCCGGACCATGTAGTTGAAGCGCAGTCTCTGCATGTTGATACGATCAGCAGTGTAACCTACAGTTCCAAGATAATACTTAAAGCCATTGAAAACGCCCTGAACAGTGCAGCGGAATGATTATACCCTAACCTGCATAGAGGCAAACAGGTAACGAGCCTAAATGCAAACAGAGAAGGATCCCTTAATTAAATATATGGTTAAATCTTTTTTTTATAGTTTAGTGCAAAATTAATATCAACTGGAGTAATGTTAAATGCAAGAAAAAGCTATTGCCCCTGTACAGTCCGGAGAAAGAATAAATGAAATTGATATGATTCGGGGAGTAGCCCTGTTCGGAATTTTGATAGTAAACATGGCTTTTTTTAAGTCCCCGTTTTTCGATTTAAGACTGCCCTCAAATTATCCTGAAGGAATTGAAAGGATAAGCGCTTATTTTATCCAGCTTTTTTTTACTGGCAATTTTTATGCTATCTTCTCTTTTCTCTTTGGCCTCGGTTTCTATATTTTCATGGACAGAACAATGCAGAAAGGCCTGGAGTTGAAGCCTTTATATCGTCGTCGCCTTTTTGCCCTCATGGTTTTCGGTCTTTTGCATATAATCTTATTCTGGTCAGGTGATATTCTTTTTAACTATGCCATAGTAGGTTTTATCCTTTTGTCATTTCGCAATAAGCCTCTGCAGGCAATAAAAAAATGGATTATTAGCCTATTCATGGTTTCCTTTATACTGAATATGGTTCTGATCGTTTTTAAAGGAATTGGAGAAATCATTGGCGATGAAAAATATCATGCAGTTGTCGACCAAATGCTGGCCGAGGCCATTTTAAAGTACACTGAAGCAGGCTTTGTGGAGCTTCTTTTATACAGGCTGGTTAATGAAGCTCCATACATGCTGATTGGGGTAATCTTCTGGATTCCACAGGTTTTGGCATTTTTTCTCTGCGGATTATATGTAGGGAAAATAGGCATCTTTAAAGATATACCTGCTCATATTCCACTTTTAAAGAAAATACGCTTTTGGGGTTTTCTGATTGGCGGCTTATTATTAATACTATTGGTTCTATTTGATAGCGGCACAATTACAACCAATGAATTAATAAACCTATCTATGCTCAGCGGTATTAATTACCTGGCATCACTTTTCCTTTTCCCTGCCTATGTTACTTCTATAATACTGGCGGCTCAAAATGCTACCTGGAATAAAATCCTCAGCCCTATAGCATCAGCCGGTAAAATGGCCCTGACCAATTACCTTTCTCAAACTTTAATCTGTGTAATAATCTTTTATGGTTTTGGATTCGGATTCTACGGTCAATTAACTATATATCACGGAATAATGCTGACTGTCGCTATTTTCCTGCTGCAGGTTTTTTGGAGTAGTATATGGATGAAAAGATTCAGGTTTGGCCCAATGGAATGGGTTTGGAGGACTATTACTTATAAAAAACGTTTTCCTATTTCCAGGTAAGTATAGGGCAAGACAATACTTTATATCAATTGACTTAAGCAGGCCTGAAAGCGAAATATAGCTATAAGCATGAATTTGTCAAGATATAAAGCAGGTAAAGCGGGAGGAGTGAGCCCCCCGCTTTGGCTGACACTACTGTTTTTTTACAGCGGTTTTACACCAATGCAGATATCGACAATCGATTTTCCTTCCGGGTGGGTTTTCGGATCGTTATAAAACATTTCAAAGCAGGGACGGTCGTCAGGCTGGTAGCCACTTTCGGGTAACCAGGTCCTGTAAACCCAGTCCCAGGCTTCCTGGTATTCATGATCGCTTAGCTCGAAGCGGGCGAGGGCATATTTA
>SKZS01000005.1 GCA_007127255.1 Syntrophomonadaceae bacterium
CTCGATTTCATTGGGGGTGGTGCCTTCCAGTTCCATAGCGATATGTGCCACCTGAAATGGTATAACCGGTGGGTTTTTTAACCTGTAAACGCTGGCAACAAGGTTCCAGGGGTTTGGGTAGAACACGAAAAGGATCCAGGCTGCTAAAAGCAGGAATTTAGTCAGGTGTCTTTTAAGCAGGTTGATAACAGGCATATTACCTTCTCCTTAAAAATACGGGCCATATTTTCCAGGCATACAGAGCAATACAGGCTATTTGCAAGATATATATCAACAGTCAATAATAATGATGTTAAAAGGGACAGGAAAGCTAATTTCAATAGTATACAGTAATAAGTGCTTTTTTGACAAGACAAATGAAAGCATGTTAAGAAAATTTATTATTTCACCCCGTAGTACAGGGCAGGCTAATATCCTGGCAGAATATCGTTTGGGTTTGTAATATCCGGATATATTTTATAAAATGATAGAGGGGAGGGGATGCGATGAAAGCACGACTGGTATTGACGGCTGTTTTGTTTCTGCTGTTGTTAACCCTGATCTTTTGGGTGTGGGGAACCGATTTTGGAACTTTTGGCGTGGATTATCTGAGGCAGATCGGTCTGCTGTTTGCCGCCTTCGGACTTGTATTGATTTTTCTGCAGTATGTTTTTGTTTCCAGGATTAAATTCATTGAAGCGGGCATCGGCCTGGATCGGATGCTTCGCTGGCACCGCATTATGGGGCGGGTTGGCCTGGCTGGACTTACTGTTCATGCTGTGCTGATTGTTTTATACCGTTTTACTGTTTTTGGTGAATTGTTTCCTACGACTTTTATCTGGATTGGGCTTATTGCCTTATTCGGGTTTATGGTCACCGCTTCGCTGGCTTCTCTTTATAAGACTATCGGTATTGCTTACGAAATTTGGCGCAATATCCATCTATTAAACTACGTTTTGTTTCCCCTGGCATTGGTTCATGTATTTTACCATACTGTTTCGGGTTCAGCGCTCTTTTATTTCTGGATATTGCTGGCTGTACTCTATGCGGCTTTAATTATTTACCGGTTATTACGTATAAATAACATCAAGAGCAATCCTTATGATATTGTCGAAGTAAGGCAGGAGGCTAAAGATATTTGGAGTCTTGATTTTTCCGGCAAGAAGGTTGATTTTAAGCCCGGCCAGTTTATGTTTATACAGCTTTTAAGAAATGGCCACCTTTCCTCTTCTCACCCATTTACTATTTCTAACAGTCCCACCCGGGATCGTTTGTCAATAACCCCGAAAAAACTCGGTGATTTTACCTCGACAATAAAGGATACTAAAGTCGGTGATAAGGCTTTTATCGATGCGCCTTACGGAGTTTTTAGCTTTTTAAATTATAAACATGAAGAACTTGTCTTTATTGCCGGTGGAATCGGAATTACCCCTTTCATTAGCATGCTGCGTTATATTTATGATCAGCAGCTTTCAAAGCAGGTGACCCTGTTTTGGACCAACCGCGATGAAAGCAACCTCTGCTTCAGGGAAGAGCTTGAACAGATGGAAGAGGAGATGGAAAACCTTAAGGTTATCCTGGTTATGTCTGATCATCCTGAATGGCCGGGTGAAAAAGGGCGCCTGGGCGGCGACATGATTATGAGTTACCTGGGCAGCCTTGATCGAAAAGATTTCTTTATCTGCGGACCGCAGGCTTTAACTGCTTCACTAAAAATTGAGTTAAAAGAGCTGGAAGTTCCGCCCTCCAGGATACACAGTGAATTATTTCAACTATAAATGGATTAAATCGAACAAAGGGAAGGAGTAAAACATTGCAGATAATATTTCATAGCGGTCAAGTTCTAACCGTTGATTCCGAGAGACAAACGGCAGAGGCTGTTGCAGTGAAAAACGGGATAATTTCGGCTGTTGGCAGCAATGAGGAGGTGCTGTCTTTAAAAAATGGTGAAACTAAACTTATCAACCTGGAAGGCAGAACTCTGCTTCCCGGTTTCAATGACAGCCACATGCATTTGATTGGGCATGCCCTTACAGCGGCAAAGGTTGATTTGCGTCATTGTGCTTCTATCGGAGATGTTGCTGCGGCAGTGGAAGGTTTTATTGAAAATCGCAAGGTTAAAAATGGCGATTGGGTTCTCGGCTGGGGATGGGATCAAAGCCAGTTTATAGAAAAAAGAATGCCCAATCGCTACGATCTTGATCGGGCCGCTCCTGACCACCCGGTAATGATTATGCGCAACTGCTGCCATGTCTGCGTGGCAAATTCAACTGCTTTGCAGAAAGCCGGAATTGACCAGCACCCAAAATCTATTGAAGGCGGAACGGTAGAAATAGATGCGACGGGAATACCGACAGGAGTATTGGAAGAAAATGCTATGCAATTTGTTACCGGCCTTCAACCTTCCATAGATGGCAAGATGCTGGAAAAATTAATTAAAGAAGCAGCATCTGACTTCCTGGCTGCAGGGTTAACCTCGGTTCAAACTGATGACCTGGCTTTTACCGGCAGTGATCTGGCCCCGGTTCTAATAGATACTTACCGCCGGTTGGAAGCATCAGGCGATTTGCCCCTGCGGGTTAATCTTCAGACCCTGCTGCCAACGGTCAGTGAGCTGCAGTCTTTTCTTGATCAGGGTTATCGGACCGGCCAGGGCGGAGAATATTTTAAAATTGGTCCGCTTAAATTATTAACCGACGGTTCAATCGGGGGGCAGACTGCTCTTCTTTCGGCTCCTTACGAAAGTAATCCTGACACCTGCGGGGTTGGTGTTTTAACCCGGCCGGAACTTCTGCAGCTGGTTGATCTGGCCCGCAGTAACGGTATGCAGATTGCCGCCCATGCGATTGGTGACGCCGCCATTGAGATGGTGCTCGATGTTTATAGAGAGGTTGAAAGGCGTTATCCCGATCCCGATCCGCGGTTCAGGATTATTCACGTTTCCCTGCTTAATTCGGTTTTGCTGCAGCGCTTCAAAACCCAGGGGGTGCTTGCCGATATTCAGCCGGCATTTACTTCTACGGACCTTTCCAGTATCGCCGGAAATATCGGGGACAAGAGAGCTGCGTGGGCTTACCGCTGGAAAGATTTAATCGATCTTGGCATCAAAACAGGCTGTGGTTCTGACTGCCCGGTTGAAAACTATGTGCCTTTGGAGAGTGTTTACTCTGCGGTAACCAGGCAGGATAGAAACGGCAATCCTCCGGGAGGATGGTTTCCGGAACAGAAGCTGACCCTGGAAGAAACGATTTATATTTATACTATGGGATCTGCGTATTGCAGCTTTGAAGAAAACAAGAAGGGCAGTATTACACCCGGCAAGCTGGCTGATCTGGTTGTCCTCTCTGAAGATATTGCAGCTGCTGAACCCTCGCGGATCAAGGATCTGCAGGTGGATATGACGGTAGTCGGGGGTAAAATCGTTTTTGAAAGATAAGCGCGGTTAGAGGAGGCCTAAAAACGATGCACAGCATTTTAGCCATAAACCCCGGTTCTACTTCAACGAAAATCGGACTTTTTAATGACGAAAAGTGTTTATTTAAAGAGACCCTGCGCCACTCGGTGGAAGAAACCTCGGCCGACAGGGACCGGGAAGAACAGGCCGGTTTTCGCCGTGAAGCGTTAATTGAGGTGCTTCGGAAGAAAAACATTAATGAGGGTGATCTTTCAGCACTGGTAGTTCGGGGTGGGCTGCTTAGGCCTCTTTCTTCAGGAACTTACCTGGTTGATGACGCTGTCTACGAGGATCTGGTTAAAGCAAAATACGGCTGGCACGCATCAAACCTGGGGACGATAATAGCCCTGCCCCTGGGCCGTGAACTGGGCATACCGGTTTATACCGTTGATCCCGTTACTGTTGACGAATTTGAGCCTTCTGCCCGCTATTCAGGCCTGCAGGGTATGCCGCGCCTTAGCATGTCTCATGCCCTGAACATGAAAGCTGTAGCCAGGCATGCGGCAGAACTTGCCAATAGGAAATATGAAGAGATTAACCTGGTGGTCGTTCACCTGGGCAGCGGAATATCTGTTTCGGCTCATCGCCAGGGCAGAATGATCGATGTAAATAATGCTAACGAAGAAGGGCCTTTTTCCCTGGAGCGCTGCGGCACCCTGCCTGCCCTGGGCCTGGTAAGGCTTTGTTACAACGGTGAGCTTGACCTGGAAGAAGCAACAAAATTGCTCACTTCAAAGGGCGGCATTTATTCTTACCTGGGAACAAAAGATTTTTCAGAAGTAGAAAACAGGGTTAAAAATGGTGATTCTCAAGCAGTGCCGGTAGTAGAGGCGATGGCTTACCAGGTAGCCAAGGAAATTGGGGCCATGGCCGTTGTATTAAATGGTGCTGTTGAACAAATAGTTTTAACCGGGGGCATGGCTCACGCAGAAACTTTTATCGGGATGATAAAAGAGAAAATTAAATTTTTAGCCCCGGTTACAGTAATTCCCGGGGAAGAAGAGTTGGAAGCGCTTGCTGCAGGAGCTCTCCGTGTCCTGCGCGGTGAAACCGGTGCTCTTACTTACCAGTAGCCCTTATTTGCGGTCAGGGTGCTGGAAATAAATATTTAATGGGAGGTCGAACGCAATGGCGTTTGAAAATTTTTACCAGGTGATCTCAGCAGTTAAAGAAATGCCCCCCTGCAAGCTGTGTGTGGCTGCCGCGGCGGAAGAATCTGTCTTGGAAGCGGTCAGGGACAGCCGTAAAGAAGGCCTTGTCAATTTTGTCTTAATTGGCCATGAGGAGCAAATTTGGCGGCAGGCTATGACAGTAAGTCTTAATTTGCAGGGCATAGAGATTATCGATATTGCTGATCCTGTTGAAGCAACCAGGCATGCTGTTAAAGAAGTAGCGGCAGGTCGGGCAGATATCTTGATGAAGGGTATGGTTAACAGTTCTGATTTTCTAAGGGCGGTGCTCAGCCCTGAGGGAGGTATGCGCAGGGACAGGATTCTCAGCCATTTTGCCATCTACGAGATACCCGGTTATTATCGCCTGATCTACATGACTGACGGCGGGCTCAATGTCAGCCCAAATTTAGAGCAGAAAAAAGCGATCATGCAAAATGCCGTTGAATTCTTGCAGTCAATAGGCATTGAGCAGCCATATGTTGCCGTTTTGTCAGCCAATGAAAAGGTAGATCCCAAGGTGCCTGCTACTGTTGATGCCAGGGCATTGAAGGAAATGGCCGCGGAAGCATTCCCGGGAGCGGTAGTCGATGGCCCGACCCCGCTTGATATTGCAGTCAGCTTTGAATCTGCACTTCATAAAGGAATTGACAGTCCCATAGCCGGCAAAGCTGATCTGCTGATGGTGCCGAATATAGAAGCGGGTAATATCTTAGGTAAAGCGATCATTTATTTTGCAGGAGGCAGAATGGGAGGACTTGTCCTGGGAGCGAGCAGCCCGGTTATCTTAACTTCGCGCAATGAACCACCTATGGGCAAAATGGCTTCTATTGCCCTGGCTGCTTATTCGGTAGCTCGGAACAAATAACCTTAGAAACAATCACCATAATCAGAATAATAGAACTTTATATAACTAGTATGAAAGGCTGTGAGGGTATGGTATACTAACAAAAAAACCGACTGACCGGTCGGCCGGAGGTATTTTTGTTTGGGTTTATCGAAAATTGCGGTTAAAAGACCAGTGGCGACAGCCACTATATTATTGTTAATTTTGCTGATCGGGATGGTTTCTTTATACCAGAGCCCCCTTGATCTGCTTCCGGATATTCAGCCCCCGGTTTTGGCTATCATTACTGCTTTTCCGGGCAGTTCACCCCAGGAAACATTAGAATTAGTTACCAGACCTGTTGAAGAAGGAGTATCTGCAGTTAGTGGCCTTACTAACATCAGTTCTATTTCGCAGGAGAGCGTCTCAATCGTAATCATGCAGTTTGACTGGGATATAAATGTTAAAGATATTCGGGAAGATGTAAATGTACGCATGGATTTGCTTTCCCTGCCTGATGAAGTCCAGCGTCCGATGATTTTAGAATTTGATCCGACCCTGATGCCGATCATGAGTGTTTCAGCAAGCGGTGGCGATGATGCGGTTAAACTTACAGAGTGGTTGGAAGATACAGCCTCTCCCCGGCTGGAGTCCTTGCCCGGTGTAGCCAGTGTGCAGATCCGGGGTGGCGCCAAACAGGATGTCTTTATCAGAACTTCACCGGAGATCATGGATCAGTATGAAGTATCATTTGATCAAATTGCCAATGTGCTCAGGGCCAGCCTGATTGATCTTCCGGCCGGTATTATCGATCTTGAAGACCGTCAGGTCAGAGTTCGTTTCCTCGGCCGTTATGCTGAAAGTGAAATGCTATCAGATTTAGTGGTTGGCTTTCAAATTGATCAGGAAGAATTAGAAGAGATGCTCGGGCAGGAAATTGATATTAACCTCAACCGGATGCTGGCCAGGCAAAATGATTTTTTATCAGGCAGGCAGTCAGGTGCTGGTGATGGCATCTTTTCCCGGGTTCCTGTACGAGAAATATATATAGATGACATATTAAACTTTGACCAGGCTATTGTTGCCGCTGGCAGTCTTCATGTTCCGGTTAATGCCAGCTGGGCGTCTGGAAACGAAGAAGATCTTGAAAACAGGCTGCGAATATTTACCGCGAACCCTCATGTAACTTACGAAGAAAATAACCGAACCCTGCAGCTTTCTTTGTCTTCCCTGGGCCGTTCAAGACTTAACAGTGAAAGTGGCCTGTTTAATCTACCTACTGCTGAGACTGTCCGTCTTGAAGATGTCTGGATCATCGAGCAGGCCCAATGGGACAACAATCGGGTTATTCTACCGATAGATCCTTCCAGCCTGGAAGATTTAAATATTAGTGCTGAAGATCTGGCCCAGCTGGTTAAAGAAAATCCCCTGGTGACGGGAAGCGGCAACAACTATTTGTTAGTCAGTTTTCATGAAAATTGGGAAAATATACGCCGCGAGCCGATAGTATCTTTGCCAGATCTCGAAACCTGGTCTTCAGATATACAGGGTGATTTTGAAAGCGGCCTCGACAGTGCTTCAAGTCAGCTCGAAGAAGGCTTAATTGACCTGGCCACCGCTGCAGTCCTTGGTTCTATGAACCAGGGGGGAGCAGGTTTTGGGGGCTTTGAATTAGGTGAGGATTTTCCGATTAATACCGTGTCTCTCGGTATGGTTGCCAGCATAGAACAAGATACTTACAGCCCGGAATCGATTGCCCGCTTTAATCAACAACCGAGTATCAGTGTCGTTTTTCAAAAAGAAGGCGATGCCAATACTGTAATGGTTGCCCGTCAGATCAGAGATGCTCTCGATACGCTTTCAGAAGAGAGTATCGGCGAATTTTCACAAATTAATTTTGATGTTGTTATGGACCAGGGTGAAGAGATCGAAATAGCCCTGGCTGATTTAGCCTGGTCGCTTTTAGGCGGTGCTGCCCTGGCCATTCTTGTCCTAATTCTTTTCCTGCGCAACTGGCGTACAACCATGTTTATCGGAATTAGCATTCCCGCAGCAGTTATTGCCACCTTTACACTGCTGTACTTTACCAACATAAGTATAAACCTGATGACTTTAGGCGGCCTGGCCCTCGCTGCAGGCATGCTTGTTGATAATGCCATTGTAGTCAGCGAAAACATATTCAGGCGCTACCAGCAAGGAGAAAACCCTACCGACGCGGCGGTTAACGGGGCCCAGGAGGTAGCAGGCGCCATAACTGCCTCAACTTTAACTACAATCAGCGTTTTCTTCCCTGTTGTTTTCTTAAGCGGTCTGGCCGGCCAACTCTTCTGGGAATTTGCTCTTACCGTTGCCTGTGCTATTTTAGCATCGCTGCTGATAGCTCTGACTGTCATACCTTTGCTGGCATCGCGATCTTTACGATTGCGCAGTCAAAGAGAAGTTAATCAAACCCATGAGCCCCGAATGCGGGGTTACCGTAAAGCGCTTACCTATGCCGTCCGTTATCCCTGGTGGGTGGTGATTTTTGCCCTGGTTTTTGTCGGGATTGGGGCACTCGGTTTTACTACCCTTGGAACAGAGCTGTTTCCGTCAAC
>SKZS01000143.1 GCA_007127255.1 Syntrophomonadaceae bacterium
AGCTCCAGGGGATTGAAATCGGTAAAGTTAGAAATACGAGGCAGCAGCACTACCTGTACTTTCAGGGCTCTGTCAATGGAACGATCATTGAAGCGAGCGGTTACACTGTCTTCATCATCAAGATTGAGACGCATGTAAGGAACTACTCCTAAAACTGGCTTTTTAATCAGCTCTTCCAGCTGCCTCAACCCCGGTTCTAATACCTTAAGATCACCACGAAACTTGTTTATTATTACCCCTTTCAGCAGATCGCGTTCTGCAGGCGACAGCAGGGCGGCAGTCCCGTACAGGGAAGCAAAAACACCGCCGCGATCAATATCACCAGCCAATAAAACCGGGGCTCTCAGACGGCAGGCCAGGCCCATATTAACAAGATCCTTTTCCCGCAAATTGATCTCCGCCGGACTTCCGGCCCCTTCAATGATCACAACGTCATGATCCTTTGCAAGGGTGGCAAAAGCCTTATCAATCACGGGGAGCAGTTCTTCTTTCCACTGCAGGTAATCCATAGCCGCCATATTGCCCACGGGCCGGCCCATAACAATGACCTGCGAACCCTGGTCTGAAGTCGGTTTTAAGAGAACCGGATTCATCTCTACTTTCGGGGCTATCCCCGCCGCCTCGGCCTGGGCAACCTGGGCCCGACCCATTTCGAAACCATCCCCGGTCACGTATGAGTTAAGAGCCATGTTTTGAGATTTAAATGGGACAGTACTGATGCCATCCTGCTTTAAGATGCGACAAAAGGCTGCACATAAAAGACTTTTGCCGACTGAAGAAGCAGTGCCCTGTACCATCAATGTACCTTTCAAATAACTTCACCTCCGCTGCCACTCTTTAAATATGCATCAATCTCTTTTAACAGGCGCAGGTTCTCGGAACGCCGGCGCACTGCAACCCTGAAGTAACGCTGATCCAGGTTATAGAAGTTATCTGCCCGCCTGACCAGCACCCCTCTTCTGGCAAGATAATCCTGAAAATCGGCAACCTGGAAAGAGGGACGCAAACTCCGCAGCAGCAGGTAGTTGGCAGCACCCTCATAAACATGAAAAACACCCATATCCTGAAAACCCTGGATGAGGAATTTGCGCTCCCCTTCAATCAGGGCCACACTTTTTTCCAGGTAACCTGAAGACTTCAAGCAGTAGAGTCCGGCCTGCTGGGCCAGGTGGTTAACCCTCCAGGGATCGCCCCAGCGGGTTATCTTCTCTATATCAACCTGCGGACCGATGGCACACCCGAGGCGTAACCCGGGCAGGCTCCAGAGTTTGGTCAGGGAAATTACCACCCAGAGATGATCACTTTTTATTTTCCGCAAACTTTCTTCCGGCTTTCCGGTCAGGAACACGAAACTCTCGTCGATCATCACTTCCGCACCCCGCCCGGCTGCAGCTTCAAGGAGGCCAATCAGATCGCGGCTCGGGTAAAGCACTCCTGTGGGGTTATTGGGATTACAGAAAACAAGCAGATCCCCACGTTCCAACCTGCGGCCCAGGGAAACAAAATCGTCCTCTTCTCCGGGCAGCAGACAGTAGCGCTCAACTTCAGCACCGGCCAGAACCGCCGCTCTTTCATATTCAGAAAAAGAGGGAGCCGGCACAAAAACCTTTTTAGGCCTGCGCCATAAGAGAATATAATGGATAAGCTCATTAGCTCCGTTACCGGGCAAAAGCTGCTCCGGGGCCACATTTAAATAATTTGCCAAGCCGGCGCGCAGTTCACGGGCCTGTGGAGTCGGGTAGGCTACAATATCAGGCAGCGCTTCTTTTAAACAAGCGAGCAATCCGGCAGGCGGACCCAACGGATTTATGTTGCTGCTAAAATCAACCAGTTCTTTTTTATCAGCACCCCACTGACTGGCAGCGCCGACCAGGTCACCACCGTGACCGCCTGTCTGATCATCAAAGGCCCTTAACATTATAGAATCACCGCCTTTACCAGCAGCTCTGCGGCGCTGCCCTGCTCCAGGGCGATATAAAACCCAATGAGGAATACTGCTTCTCCTACTTCACTGGTCGCTCCGAGAATATCACCGGTAATCCCGCCAAGGCGGCGTGAAACATAAAAAGCCAGCAGATGGGCTGCCGCAAGAGACAGCAGGCAACCGATAATCACGGGGATAAGCAATAAAAGATACCACCAGGCAAACACAAAAAACAGCACTGCAGTTAAGAGAGATGCTTTAAGTAAAATCGGCCAGCGTAAACCGCGTAGGAACATACTGCCCAATCCTATATTACGAGCCGGTGAAAACCAGGCCCCGGCATAAACTATAGCCCATCTTCCGGCCAGGGGCATAAAGAGCAGGGCAAATGGCAAAACTGCGGAGCTGAATTCGCCAAGCAGGGCAAATTTAAGCAGGTATATAAAAAATAGCGAAGCAGCGCCCATCACCCCTACAGCACTATCTTCCATCGCCTTGAAAGCCTTTTCCCTGCTGGTGGTCCCAATCAGGCCGTCGGCAGTATCGGCCAAACCATCGAAATGAAGTCCGCGGGTCAGAAAAAAACTCAGAATCAAAACAGCTGCAACTGCAGGAGAAACAGGGAACAGATGAAGAAGCAGCCAGGCTGCAATAGCCAGCAGTAATCCAATGGTTGCACCAACGAGGGGGAAAAAGACAGCAGAATTTGAAAGTTCCCTGCCGTCAGATCCGAAGCGAACAAAGGGCAGCGGGATAATCGTTAAAAAAGATAGCGCACGCAAATAGTTTTTCAAAAAGACAGCGCCTCCCAGATCCTTAACCAATATGATAAACAAATCAGACTGATAAAGGCAAGTAAAGATATAATACGAAACAGGGCCAGGCCGCGGCCAATATCAACACTTAGCGGCTTCTTGCCCGATTCATTGATCTGCGGTCTTTCAATTATTTCACCACGGTAGTAATCGACACCACCAAATCCTACTCCGAGGACACCCGCTGCCGCTGCTTCGGGCCAGGCGCTATTTGGGCTTTGATGCTTATGACGATCTGAAGCCAATACTCGCAGTCCCTGGCGCCACCTGCCACGCCCTGCTGCCGCCAGGATAATGTATAAAGCAGTAAGGCGGGCGGGAATATAGCTAAAGACATCATCAGTTTTAGCGGCAAAATAGCCGATATTTTGATATTCTTTATTTTTGTAACCAAGCATAGAATCAAGTGTATTTACAGTCTTATACAGCACCGCCGCAGCAGGGCCGCCAACCGCGGCAAATAAAAATGGGGCAACCAGGCCATCGGCGCTGTTTTCAAAAAGGCTTTCCAGGGCTGCCCTGGAAATACCGCTTTCATCTAAAAAAGAAGTATCGCGGCTGACCAAAAGGGCAGCACTTGCCCGCGCTTTTTCAATTTCTCCACTTTGCAAGTCTCGTTTAACTCTTGCAACATGATTTCGCAAATCTCCCCCGGCCAGGGTTGTAAATATAATATATATTTCAAGCGCCAAACCTGCCGCCAGGTGCAAACGATATGCCGCGGCCAGCAAAAGAATAGTAACAACAACAGCACCTGCAGCAGTTATAAATACAATTAACGCCCCACCGACTTTTAAACCGCAAGGGGTAGTAAAAAATTTGCGGACCATCTTTTCCATGTAGTCGATAACTGCCCCTGATAAACGAACAGGATGAGGCAGACGGCGCGGATCTCCGATAATGTAATCTAATACGAAAGCCGCAGAGAGGACAGCTATTGTCAACAGGGCCGGATCCATTTATTTTAAACGCTGCGGGATTCCGCAGACTACCACCCAAACCTGGTTGGCTGCCGCCGCCAGGACCTGGTTAGCCCGGCCTGACAGGTCCCGAAAAGCTCGTGCTACAGGATAATTCGGCACCACACCCATTCCAACTTCATTAGTTACTACCAGGACATCGGCAGAGCAATCCCTGGCCGTTTCTGTAAACATTTCTATATAATCATAAGTGCGCCCAGCAGCAGCTTCAATGATTTTTTCGTCAGCGTAAATATCCTCTCCCTCTCTTACCGCCCCGTGGCTGTCCAGCTCGTTTAGGATGCGATTGCTGATTAACAGGGTCAGGCAATCGACCAGAATCAAGCTTTCTGCACTGCTTTCTTTTTGCAGTACCAGGTGCGGCTCGAGCGGTTCCTCCAATGTGCGAACATTTGGCGGGCGTCTTTTGCGGTGCCGGGCAACCCGATCACGCATTTCATCATCTTCAACCCTGGCCGTGGCCAGGTATATAACTTTTTTGCCGCTCTGTGCTGCCATGCCTTCGGCAAACAAACTCTTTCCGCTGCGTACTCCGCCGGTTATGACCACCAGGTTTTGAGCATCAACTTCAACCTTACCGCTCATTTACTCCGCCTCCATCACGGTTATAACCACTGTTAATAACTGCAGGTAAATCTTCCACTTTTTCCAATGCCACTGCCCCCTGCTTTATTAGACCCTTGAGAAGATTTCGTGCCCTGCCGCTGTAATCACGAGCTTCTACTCCTTCCAAGTCAATAATATAGACAGCTTTACCTTCTTTTAATATAATCTCCACCTCTTCAAAAATAGGTAGATTACCTTCGCCAAAAGGTATTGGCGGCACAACTATGAGATCAGCTTCACGCATCATCTTGATGTGTTCTGACCTGTGTTCGCTGTTCATGCTGGTAAAGGGGGGGACAATAATAACAGGCAGACTGTGGAAATGGGCAAACCGGCAGCCGCTGTCCTGGGCCGAAACCGGACCTACAGAGAGCCGGCAGCCCTTCTGACTGAGCAGTTCCAGGGCAGGCAGGGCTTCTTCTCCTCCGCCAATAACATGCGCGGCTGGTCCCCCTTCTACATGTTCACCATTCTTTCGGTTACCGACAACACTCACCTGCAAAACCCCGTGCAGCGGATGCCGGTAAGTAGAGGCCGACACACCGTAAGATTTTTGGATATTTTCAGGAGTTATAACTTCTTCAGCCCTTCCCGCTGCCAGAACTCTTCCTCCTGACAATAAAATAAAACGGTTAAAGTGGTGAACTGCCAGGTTTATATCGTGAATGGCGGCAATAACAGTAACATCCTTTTCACGATTAAGGCGGGAAGCCAGTTCTAGCAGCATTGACTGGTAGCCGATATCCAGGTTGGCTGTCGGTTCATCTAATAGTAAAACTTCAGGCTGCTGGCTGACAGCCCTGGCCATTATCACCCTTTGTTTTTCACCACCGCTCAAAGTAGCAATAGAACGATCAGCGAGGTGAGATATACCTGTCATCTCCATAGCCCTTCGGACTATTTCCTGATCTCCCTGATCTTCTTTTTGGAAGCGGCGCAAATACGGGAACCGGCCCATCATTACTATATCTTCAACCGTAAAATCAAAATCAGCAGTAGTTTCCTGGGGCACAACCGCCATCAACCGGGCAACCTCTTTTGTATTAAAATTCTGCAGATGCTTACCCTCGAGTATAATCTGGCCACCTGTCGGCTGCAAAATACGGCTGATACAGCGCAGCAGGGTCGATTTTCCAGCACCGTTAGCGCCAAGCAGAGCCACCAGATCACCGCGTTCTACCCTGAATTCAGTTCCATCAAGAACAGGATGGGTATCATAGGTCAGTTGTAAGTCATGCACGTCAATGTTCAAACCCATCAGTCTATCCTCCTCCGCCAAAGTAGCGCAGTTTCCGACGCTTTTTCAATAAATATATAAACATCGGTGCTCCAATCAGCGCGGTAATTATTCCTACAGGCAGCTCCGAGGGTGCAATAACTATGCGAGCCAGGGTATCAGTTGCGATCAATAAAGAGCCGCCCAGCAGGGCGGAAGCAGGTATAAGAAAGCGGTGATCGGGACCGGCGACAAGGCGCACAAAATGCGGCACGACCAGCCCGACAAAACCGATAATACCGCTGGTTGAAACAGCTGCCGCCACTAACAGTGAAGCACCAACCAGAAGAATCTTTTTAACCTGTTCAGTATTGACACCAAGATTGCTGGCTGTTTCTTCACCGAGCAGCATCGCGTTTAGCTCACGGGAAAAGAAACTTACACAGATATATCCGGCCAGGGCGTAGGGAACCATGACCTGTACCTGCTGCCAGGTTGCTCCTCCCAGGCCGCCCATCATCCAGAAAACAACCATATGCAGCTTTTCCCCGGCAAAATACGTAAACAAAGAAACCAGGGCTGAAAGAAAAGCGCTAACAGCAATACCGGCCAAAAGCAGGGTCATCACAGGGACAGCCCTGCCAACCCTCGCCATACTGTAAACAAGCATCATGGTTGATATTCCACCGGCAAAGGCAAAAAGAGGCACGGCCCCAAAGCCACCCAGGGCCAGGCTGAACCCACCAAGCATGGCAAAAACAGCACCCAGGGCCGCCCCTGATGATATCCCAATAACGTAAGGATCGGCCATCGGGTTTCTGAATAGACCCTGGAAAACTGCACCGGAAACAGCCAGCGAACTCCCTACCGCTGCTGCCAGTATAACTCGCGGCACACGGATCTGCAGGAGGATATCCCTGTAGACCTGTGTTATCTCCGTGCCGGCCACAGATTCATAAAAGGGCAGCGTATTAGCAAGAATCACAAAAATATCACGCCAGGCTATCTCTACCGCTCCCCAAACCATAGCCGCAATTGTAGAAAAAACAAGAAGCATAAAAAGGACAGCCATAAATATCGGCCTGATCATCATCCCCGCTTTTAGTTTTTTATACTGCAAGAGATTAACCGTTTCAATCAACCTGCCTTTTAGATTACGGCTTCTGCCAACTGTTTCCTATTTTAAAACAGTTCAGGATAAAAAATTTCAGCCGCTTCTTCTACTGCCTCGACAACACGAGGACCCGGTCGGGCAAATGTATCATCTGAAATAGCATATACCCTGTTTTCTCGAACAGCAGGAATGCTTTCCCAGCCCGGCCTGGCTGTCATGCCGTCTATAACAAAGTCAGCAGTGCCATGGTAATCAGGAAACAAGATGATATCAGGCTGCCTTTCAGCCACCACCTCAGCGCTGATCGTGGGATAATTTTCATTAATATCAGCGAATATATTAACCCCGCCGGCCAGGGAAATTATTTCATTGATAAATGCACCCTTTCCTGCACTCATTAACGGATCAGAATATACTTCATAATAAACCCGGACTTTATCTTCCGGATCAATTCCGGCTACAATTGATTCAACTGCATTAATTCTTTTCCGCATCGAGTCAATCAGAGCTTCGCCGTCATCTACGATACCTGTAACTTCTGCAACAAGAGAAATACTTGTATATAAATCGATCAACGTAGAAGATTCCACCACCAAAACCGGTAGACCCAGTTCTTCCAACCTGATTACTTCCTCTTCATGGATAGTCGAAGCCAGTATAAGTTCGGGCTCCAGCTCAACTATCCGCTCGATACTGGGAGTGCTAAAGCCGCCGACTTGATCTTTTTCCAGCGCTTCAGGTGGGTAATTGCAGTATTCGGTCACGCCAACAACTCGATCATCAAGCCCTAAAGCAAAAACCACCTCAGTATTACTCGGAGAAAGGGAAATAATCCTCTGCGGAACATCTTCAACAATAACCTTGCGACCCATCTGGTCAGAAACAACTACGGCTCCATTAGTTTCCAGGAGCTCCTCCTGTTCGACGACCTCATTCAGCTCACTACAGCCAACAGCAGCAATTAGCACGAACAAAATTAACAACACAATAAGTAATTGTTCTTTTATCATCATTAAACTCTCCTATTCTTTTGTCTAAAGTCTTTTATGTAAAACAAAAAACCACGGCAAAACGTGGTTTTTACCCCGCCTTACCCTTTCACCCGAAGGGGTTAAGCGCACAATCAGGCAGGTCTCCTGGCTCGTGTTCACTGCATCCCCTGCCTTCCCGGTTTATTAAAACCAGTGGCCTTCGAGGAGATGCTTCCCACTTACAGTGGCGGGACCGCGCCGGATTTTCACCGGCTTCCCTATTCAGTCTACTGACACCTGATCTACTCTTATATTGCTGTCGAAGATATTATAGCACGGCAGACTATGCTTGTCTAACTAACATAAAAACAGGCTTTTAAGGCTG
>SKZS01000210.1 GCA_007127255.1 Syntrophomonadaceae bacterium
CGAAATGGCCAGGCTGATCATTAAAGATCCTGAGCATTTTTCTTCTTTATTGCGGCATCGATAAAACCCTTAAAAAGAGGATGGGAACGAGTCGGACGCGATTTAAATTCCGGATGAAACTGAACAGCAATAAACCAGGGGTGGTCTTTGATTTCAACCATTTCCACTAAATTGGCCTCTTCATTTATACCGCTGAAAACCATACCCGCCTTTTCCAGGACCGGGATGTACTCGTTGTTAAACTCGTAGCGATGCCTGTGTCTTTCGTTAACCATCTTTTCACCATAAGCTGCTTCGGCAATAGTCCCTTCCTTGATCGAGCATGGATAATCTCCCAAACGCAGTGTGCCGCCAATCCTGGTATTATCTTCTTGGCCGGGTAGATAAATAATAACCGGCCCGGGAGTATCGGGACAGAATTCTATGCTGTGAGCACCTTCAATTCCGGCAGCATTGCGGGCAAATTCGATCACAGCGCATTGCATGCCTAAACAAAGTCCAAAGAATGGTATCTTGTTCTCACGGGCTACTTGAGCCGCTTTTATTTTGCCTTCTATGCCCCGCTCTCCAAATCCACCCGGTATTAGAATGCCATCGACTCCTTCAAGCAGATCATCGGCAGTCCCCGACTCCAGAACTTCTGCAGGCACCAATACCGTTTTTACAGCTACATTATGTTCAAGCCCGGCATGAAAGAGGGCTTCGTTAATACTTATATAGGCATCGCGCAAGGAAACATATTTTCCGACCAGGGCAATTGTGACCTCATCCTTAAAATTGGCTGCTTTTTGAACCAGGTCGCGCCATCTCTGCATATCAGCCTGCTTGCAACTTATATTTAATTTTTCCAGGGCAAGCTGGTCAAGATATTGTTCCTGGAGTAGAAGTGGAACCTCGTAAATAACATTTGTATCAAGATTTTGCACAACTTCCTCGGGTCGGACATTACAAAATAAGGCAATTTTTCTTCTTAAATCGTCATCAAGTGGATGATCTGCCCTGCAGACAATAATATCGGGCTGAATACCAATACTGCGCAACTCCTTTACACTGTGCTGGGTCGGCTTCGTTTTCAACTCGCCTGACATTGAAAGATAAGGAACGAGGGTTACATGAATAAAAAGAACATTTTCCCAACCAATCTCATACCTGAGCTGACGAATTGCTTCTAAAAAAGGCAGGCTTTCGATATCGCCGACCGTGCCGCCAATTTCAGTAATCACCACATCAAGTCCATGGTTGCGATCCAGCCTGGTAATACATTCCTTGATTTTATCTGTTATATGGGGGATAACCTGAACAGTGTTTCCTTCGTAAACACCCTCCCGCTCATCCTCGATAACAGACCAGTAAACCCTGCCTGCAGTAACATTGTTATCTCGAGTAAGCGGTTGATCGATAAAGCGCTCATAGTGACCAAGATCAAGATCAGTTTCAGCCCCGTCTTCGGTAACGAAAACTTCACCGTGCTGATAAGGGCTCATTGTACCGGGATCGTAATTGATATAGGGGTCAAACTTCTGAATGGTCAGCTTTAAACCCCTGTTTTTCAGTAAACAGCCCAGTGAAGCGGCTGTTATACCTTTACCCAGGGATGAAACTACCCCGCCTGTAACAAAAATATATTTAGTCATAAGCGCCCCCTTATCGCAGCTGGTTTAATCATTTTTTTGGTCGGCTCAGCAACTGCTGCAGCTGGTCTTAGTTCAACCGCCGCAGCTTGAGGAGGCTGTTCCACCGTCAGAAGAACTGCTGCCTGTCCGAAAAAGCGACAGTATTCTTTTCGCTTCTTTTCCACAAGCGGGACACTTTATGCTGCTTTGCATACTGCTGCATAATTCTTCATGTTTTTTCTCGCAGTCTGGACAGTAAAATTCGTATAGGGGCAAAACTGCAACTCCTCCAGATATCAATTAATCAATAAATATAATCATAGCATCGCCGGATGGTTTATTAGGTCCGGCCTTTTAATCTTTTCCTCTTTTTAGCCCGTCTTCTCTTTTTACGCTGTCGTTTTAATTGCTTGCGTGTTAAATTCTGTGCCATAGACTGAAACCTATCCCTCCTTTACGTAACTTTCAAAAAGCATAAACCGCTTAAAACAAATATTTTAAGCGAATAGTTGATAATCATGCGTTTATAACCACTAATACAAAGTAAAGTATAACACAACTCGGAGATAATAAAAATATTATGGAGCCAATAAATTAAAAGGAAAAAGTTATTTAAGAGAGAATAATTATGATAGATCAAACTAATCCAGACTCACATCAAAAATATTATAATATTTTAGGAGGATTTCCTTAATGGATTTAAGCCCTAACGCCCTTATAACTTATGAAAAAAGATACCTGATTAAAGATGAAAAAGGAAACCCGACAGAAACTCCTGAAGACCTTCTGCACAGGGTGGCTGCCAACATTGCTTCGGTAGAGAAAAACTACGGGCGGACAGAGGCAGAGATAGAAATAATTAAAACTGACTTCTACCAGGTGATGGCCGAATCCCGCTTTATGCCCAATTCCCCTACACTGATGAATGCCGGGCGGGAACTGCAGCAGCTAAGTGCCTGCTTTGTCCTGCCTCTTGAAGACAGTATGGAAGGCATTTTTACCGCTCTGAAAAACATGGCCCTGGTTCAAAAAACCGGTGGAGGCACCGGATTTTCTTTCGATCGTCTGCGTCCCAACAACGACATTGTTCGTTCAACCAACGGCGTCGCCAGCGGACCAATTTCATTTTTAAAAATTTTCGATGCCGCTACTGAAGCGGTCAAGCAGGGTGGCACCCGACGTGGAGCCAACATGGGCTCCCTGATCTACAATCACCCGAATATCCTTGAATTTATTTGCAGCAAAGAAAAAGAGGACGAAATAAACAATTTCAACCTTTCTGTCACGGTATCCGATGAATTCATGCGTAAAGCTACCGGCGAAGACCCCGATCCATTATATAACCTGATCAACCCCCGCACTAAAGAAATCTATCGTGATCCTGAAACTGGTGAAGAAGTTAAGCTCGATGCAGCAGCTGTATTTGATCTGATTGTCCAGAAAGCATGGGAAAAAGGCGACCCCGGGATTATTTTTATCGAACAGATGAACAAGTTTAACCCAACCCCGCAGATCGGAAAATACGAAACTACCAATCCTTGCGTTCCGGGAGATACTTTTGTTCTTACATCCGAAGGGCCAAGAATGGTAAATGAACTTCTTGGCAAGAAAGCCACCCTGCTAATTAACGGTGCAACTTTTGATACAACAGAAGCGGGCTTTTTCGCCACAGGGGAAAAGCAGCTTTATACAATTGAGACTGCTGAAGGTTTTTCTTTGAGGACAACAGCAGATCACCCCGTACTAAAAGTTAAAGCAAAAACAAGATATAGAATTGAAAGTGAGTGGTCTAATACGGGTGATCTTCAACCTGGAGACCAAATTATGCTGCACAATCAGCGCAAAGTTGCGGGATGGTCAGGTTTATACGGAGAAGATGAAGGCTACCTGGTTGGGCTTTTAATGGGCGATGGAACTTTGAAAGAAGATAAAGCAGTTCTTTCTGCCTGGATCAACCAGGACGCTAACGGTACTACCGGTATCATGGACTGTGCTCTTAAGGCCGCCCATACTATGCCCCACAGGAGCGATTTCAAGGGCTGGTGGAAAGTGAGAGGAAGAAATGAATACAGGATGAGCCCTGTATCGCTTACGAAATTGGCACTGTCCCTTGGAATGCGGCCCGGACAAAAAATAATTACACCTTACTTAGAAACTCATACTTCGTCAGGGTTCAGCAAAGGTTTCCTCAGGGGCTTTTTTGACGCAGACGGTTCAGTGCAGGGCAGCACAGGTAAAGGTATTTCTCTCCGACTGGCCCAGAGCAATCTAAATAACTTAAAGGCTGTGCAGAGAATGCTGGCCCGGTTTGGTATTTTAAGCACAATTTACAAAAATCGGCGTCCGGAAAAAGAAACACTGCTGCCTGATGGTAAAAATGGCAGTGCCCTTTATAAAACCCGGGCTCAGCATGAACTGGTGATATCAAAAGACAACCTTAAAATTTATGCAGAAAAAATAGGTTTCTCAGATAAAGTAAAGGAAGAAAAGCTAATGCAAAAGCTTGGTTCATACAACCGAGAAATAAACCGGGAACGATTTACAGCTACTGTAACTGCCGTAACGCCAGGTGTAACTGAGGTAGTTTACGATGTGCAGGTCCCTGGCATTAATGCCTTTGATGCTAATGGGATAGTAGCCCATAACTGCGGAGAGCAACCGCTGCTTCCTTATGAGGCCTGCTGCCTCGGTTCGATTAATCTTGGCAAATATGTTTCCGCTGACTCGAAAATCGAATGGGAAAAACTGGCTGCTGATCTTAAAATTGCAGTCCGCTTTCTTGACAACGTTATTGATGCCAGCAACTATGTAATCCCGGAGATTGCCGCAATGCACAAAGAAGGGAATCGCAAGATAGGCCTTGGCATAATGGGCTGGCACGACATGCTGGTTCGACTCGGTATTACATACGACAGTGAAGAGGCGATTACAACAGCTGAGCAGATCATGCATTTTATTAACGAAAAAGCAAAACAGGAGTCTGCCTCCCTGGCAGAAGAACGGGGAGTGTTCCCTAATTTCAAGGACAGCATTTACGATACCGGAAATGCTGAAGACCGGGTCCGTAATGCTACCAGGACCACGATTGCACCCACAGGTACCATTTCAATACTTGCCGGCGCCAGCAGCGGTATCGAACCGTATTTCAGCATTGCTTTCATACGTAAAAATATTCTGGACGGCCTTGATCTGCCGGAAGTAAATCCCCTCTTTCTTGAAATAGCAAAACAGGAAGGATTCTTCAGTGATGAACTAATCGAAGAAATTGCTCACAGCGGTAGAATCCCAGAGGGAACTGCTGTTCCCAAAGCATATAAAGACCTATTTAAGACTGCCATGGAAATCGAATACGATTGGCACGTCCGCCACCAGGCCGCTTTTCAGAAGCATACCGACAATGCAGTTAGCAAAACTGTTAATTTAAAACAGGATGCCACTATTGAAGATGTTAAATTCGCTTATATCAGTGCCTGGCAAGCCGGTTGTAAAGGTATTACCATTTACCGGGACACTTCCAGGACCAGGCAAGTATTAAATGTGGGCTCCGGCACGGAAGAAGAAACTTTAAAGCCGACGAAAAGGCCAAAAACCTTATGCGGCAGCACAACCAGTATCAGGACAGCACTGGGCAACCTTTTTGTTACAGTCAACTCCGCCGACGGCAAGCCCTTTGAACTATTCGCCCAAATTGGCAAAGCGGGGAGTGATGTCGTTGCTTTTACCGAGGCAATTGCCCGCCTGATCTCGCTGGCCCTGCGCTGCGGTGTGAGCATTGACGAAATCGTAACCCAATTGGAAGGCATCGGTGGGGCCCGCTCGGTCGGATTTGGCCCAAACAGAATTATGAGTGTACCCGATGCTATCGGCCAGGCTTTAAGAGACCTGGCCCAATCCGAAACAGGCTTAGACCACGGCACCGAAGGCAACCACCAGATGGAACTTTGCCCCGACTGCGGAACATGTGCCCTGATCAGGGCCGAAGGCTGCCTCAAGTGTGAAGCCTGCGGGTTTACCGAATGTTAAAAATTGAAAAGTTATAATAATGTGGTGACTACAGGTGGATAAAGACATCCCTAAAAGCGCATTGCTATTCATCATGATTACTGCCTTGGCTGCTGCATTCCTGGTCGGCTATTTGGTAACTGTAATGGACTGGTCACGGGTAAACTGGCTTCCCGTCCTTATATTTTTATTTTTAATTATCATTTCTGATTCTTTCCCGGTAACCCTGCCAAGGGGCGGGAGCGTTACGGTTAGCTTTGCCGCTATAACTGCATCTATTATACTCTTTCAGCCATTCGTGGTTATTGCAATCGCTACAGCCAGGGATTTCTTTCTGCTCTTAAAAGGCCGGAGACGATTAAAAAGTCTTTTTAACGTTTCACAAATTGTTCTATGCGCAGGTTCCTCTTCACTGCTTTATACTCACTACAGCCCTTCAGCGGAACAGTTTACTGTCAACCATATTCCCGCCGTTATTATTTCTATACTTATTCTTTTTGTTCTCAACAGTGTTTTTGTCACCTTGGTACTAGCTCTTACTCAAGAGGAAAAACCCCTGACCATCTGGACGGTCAATATTAAGTGGACCACCCTGACCTTTTTAAGCATGGCCCCACTTGGGGCATTGATTGCAGTGATTTACACAAATATCGGTTTATGGGCTTTGCTTCTTTTCCTATTACCCCTGATTTTAGCCCGTTACTCTTTCCAGTCATATATGAACATGCGCCAGACTTTTTTAGATACCATAAAAAGCCTATCTATGGCCATTGATGCAAAAGATCCTTATACAAAAGGCCACTCCTCCCGGGTAGCGTATTACGCCGTTTCGCTGGCCCGCGAACTAAAGTGGCCCGAAGACAAACTGGAACTACTTCACTATATAGCCATTATTCACGATGTCGGAAAAGTTTCAGTTCCGGAGCACATCCTAAAAAAGGGTAATCCGCTCACAGGTGAAGAACACGATATCATGAAATTGCACTGCCGGGAGGGCGCAGAAATAATCAAGGAAGTAAAATACTTCATGAAGGGATCTGGAATTATCAGGCACCATCACGAACACTGGGATGGCACCGGTTATCCTGACCAGATACAAGGTGAGGATATCCCGGAAGGCGCCCGCATATTAGCAGTTGCAGATGCATTTGACGCCATGACCACCGATCGCCCTTACCGTGAAGCAATGCAACCGGAAGCTGCCCTGCGGGAATTACAGAAGTACTCAGGTATACAGTTTGACCCCTCTGTTGTCGATGCATTTGCCCGCATATTCACACAGTTACAGTTTGATAATACTGAAGGTTAATTAAACCCATAACATATAGAATATTCGCTTGTCCCACCATTTCCTCGGTTCTTCCGGGTTTTGCTTTTCTGCTGCCAGAAGATCATCTTCGTCTTCCCAGTAATATGGATTATCCTCAACTCTTTGTTGTTCTAATTTTGCCAGCTTTTGCTTAAGACGGGCTATCTCCTCCTTTAGCTCTTGAGTCTCTTTCTCCAGGTTATGATCTTTCTGCTCCTGAGGTTTAACCGGACGCATATTTTTTATTAACTTACCGGCTCTCCACTCTCCTATACATATTTTTCCATCTAAAGTAATTAATTTTCCCC
The DNA here is from genome assembly GCA_007127255.1 of Syntrophomonadaceae bacterium. Classification (GTDB taxonomy): domain Bacteria; phylum Bacillota; class Dethiobacteria; order DTU022; family DTU022; genus T3SED10-7. Next base: position 7,233 of record SKZS01000210.1, read on the forward strand.
TGCCACTGGGCTTATCATCTTCCCATTCGCCTTCGTACTTTAACCCATCTGCTCGAACCCATATTCCCCTACCGTGTCTCTTGCCCTCTTTCATTTCTCCTTCATACTTCGATCCATCGGGGTAAGTATAAATATATTTATCCATCGTTACCCTCTCCTGCCAAATGTTTTTACAATAAGATCTTAGCAGCTTATTTCAATACATCCAAACTATACTTCTACACTATTCATTTTTAACCTGCAATAAATTAAATATTTCCACTATATTTATTTTTCCTTATTCAATTTGGCCTGATGCAAACTGCGTTTTCCCGGCCCGATAACCCACAAAAAAACCACCTTGAAGGTGGTTTTTGATTTAGATAAAGCCTATGATTCTAGTTATATGGTGCCGGAGCCCGGAATCGAACCGGGACGGTTATGTTATAACCGAGGGATTTTAAGTCCCTTGCGTCTGCCTGTTCCGCCACTCCGGCGATAGATGGAGGCGACACCCGGATTCGAACCGGGGATGGAGGATTTGCAGTCCTCTGCCTTACCACTTGGCTATGTCGCCAGAAAGAAATGGAGCGGAAGACGAGATTCGAACTCGCGACCCTCGCCTTGGCAAGGCGATGCTCTACCACTGAGCTACTCCCGCGTAACTGGTGCCGAGAGGCAGAATTGAACTGCCGACACGCGGATTTTCAGTCCGCTGCTCTACCGACTGAGCTATCTCGGCCAATTTTGGCGGAGCTGACGGGACTCGAACCCGCGGTCTTCGGCTTGACAGGCCGATATGTTAACCATCTACACCACAGCTCCACGTGCAATGATAAGTATACAAAAGCTATTGCTAAAAGTCAATACAATCAGTGCCTACTAATTAAAAAATATTACTCTGATGAAATCCCTGGTTTATTCCAGGGTAAAAGTTTTAGATGACTTGCCTCCCTTAATTTCCTTTTTTAACCTCTCTTTACGTTCTTCTTCAGCTGAGCTGTAATAGATCAGGCTTTGCAACTCGATGGTTAAATCGGCATTATGAACATGCACATCTGAAGGAACATTTAACTTAACCGGCGCAAAATTCAGGAGTGCCTTTACCCCATGCCGGACAACTGTATCGACGACTTCCTGGGCTGCGGCAGCCGGCACTGCAATAATTGCAACCCTGATTTTATTTTGCTCTATATATTTCGGTGCTTCATCAATTGGATATATCTCAATACCATCAATCATTTTTCCTACCAGGCGGGAATCATGATCAAAAACGGCAATGACATTAACATAGGGATTCTTTGTAGAATTATACCGGGTCAGTGCTGTTCCCAGGTTCCCTGCTCCGATAACTATTGTTTCAATTTTTTTGTCGAGGCCAATAATTTTAATTATTTTTTCCCGTAGATATACAGTGTTATAGCCGGCTCCCCGGGTTCCAAATGCTCCGAAATATGCCAGGTCCTTGCGAATTTGTTCAGCAGTAAATCCTGATTCGGCGCTTAATTCCTTTGATGAAACCATATCCACCCTGCGCCGTATTAATTGATCTAAAATGCGAAGATACACCGGCAACCTTTTAATCACTGATTTTGAAATGTTACGGTCTGGCATCTGATCGTCCTCCAATACGGCACCTGGTGCAAAAGAATATAATCACCGTAATTTATTTTTTGCGCAGCAATAACTCCCGGGTTAGCTGCTCAAGTATTTCGCTTTTGTCCCGATTTAGCGGCTGAAGCTTGTTTATTATTGCTGCAGCCTGCCTGGCATGTTCTTCAGCCTTGCGGTAGGTATAAGCAGGGCCATCTCCATCGAGAACAGCCTGGGCCACTGCCCCAATTTGGCTTCCTGTAGCCTGATTATCCTGCAGGAGCCGATTAATATTACCCTCTTCAGGCTTTAAGTTAATAGTTCTTATCAGGGGAAGCGTGATGACCTTGTTGCTCAAATCACCATAGCGAGGTTTACCGGTCACCTCTTCTTCACTGGTGTAATCAAGCAGGTCATCAATTAATTGAAAGGCAATTCCCAGGTTATATCCAAACTCAGACCATAACAATTGCTCATGATAATCATCCCCCCCGAGGAGGCTTCCAGCCCGGCAGCAGCCCGCAAAAAAAGCGGCGCTTTTTTTGCTGATCCACCGAAAATAACGCGCTTCCAAGTCCGGCAAGGAAGTAACAGCAAAAGCTTGCTCCACTTCACCTTCAGCCATATTCTCGACAATATTAACAACTATGTTCATAAGCCGCCAATTTTCATATCCCACCAGCATTTTAAAAGCCTGGCTCAAAAGGTAATCGCCGCTCAAAACGGATATTTTGTTGCTCCACCTGATATGGACTGCCTCTTTACCCCTTCGTGTAAGAGCTTGATCAATAACATCATCGTGCAGCAAAGATGCAGTATGCATCAATTCAAAAGCAACCGCCGCATCAAGCAAGGATAACATATCCAGATCACGGCGGTAGGCTGCAATCAGAAAAAGAGTGGGGCGGATTCTTTTCCCGGTACCGTTAAAGATATAATCGCCGACTTCGTTTATTTCAGGGCCGGACGCTTCAACAACCTGCTTCAAACGCTCTTCAACGAGATTCAATTCTTTTTCAAACATACGCAATTTAAGCTCCAGTTTAGTTAGGCCTCTATTCTTTTTAAGATTAGTTAATTGATAAAACACTTTTTCGACAAAGCTTGAACAAAACCCTTTTCAATGGAATAGTTATCGAGAAAAAGAATATTTTTGAATAACTACAAGCTCAGGAGGATCGTTACTTTTATTCAGATATTTATGATAAACTACTGCATACTGTGATGAAGGCAGCCCCTTAAATACCGGCAGGAGCCCTTCTTTTTCAAGCTTGCCTTCCTTATGCCCCGGATATAATACCATTGTAATGACACCTCCGGGCTTCAGCAGAGTCAGGGCCTGTTCAAAACTGCCTAAGGTATTATCAAGCCTGGTGGTTAATCCACTTTTACTCTGCGGTAGATAACCAAGGTTATACATAACAACTGATACCTGCTCGCTAACATAGCTTTTCAGTTTTTCATGGCCGGCATGAATTAATGATACATATTGACCGAGATTACCAGCACTTAACAAATCAGCAGTGCGGGAGAGAGCTTCTTCCTGGACATCAAAGGCATAGACACGACCTTCCGGGCCTATTTTGGAAGCTAGAAATAGTGTATCGAAACCATTTCCTGCCGTTGCATCTATAACAATATCACCTGCCCGGATAATCGGGGCAACTGCATGGTGGGCAAGCTCAGTTATTTTGTGAAATAATAACAAAATCCTGCTCCCCGTTTAATAGTTTTCAACTCGAAAAGAAATAATTTCCACACTGCTTTCCATTTCAACGAAAGCATGTATTTTTTCCATAATACTGTCGGCACCCGCCCCGTTGTGACATACCACTGCTATGCCCAGTTCAGCGCGCTGCCAGAGGTTCTGATTATTGCCTACCTCGGAAACTGAAACATTGAATTGGTTGCGCATACGCTGGATAATGCTTTTTATCACCTGTCGCTTGCCTTTAAGCGAGGTTTTTCCCGGAATATGAAGCTCTAAAAGACATATGGCTACGCGAAAAGCAACTCACCGCCTAACTTTAAATAAACCTTAGCATCATCTTTTTTATATATTGATCAACAGAGATACCTTTGTCCTGCAGCTGCTTATAGTTTCGTTCAACTACGCTGCTCAGAGATTCATCCTGCATATCATCAATCGTCCTGTAATAACCGGTCCTCCTGCCCAGACAGAAGCGCTCACGCTCAACCGCAGGTAATGAAAGATAGTGTTCTATAATTTCGAGCATTTTCTGCTTATCGTCGGGTAGTTTTCCGTTTACATCTTCAAGCAGGTTTAAAATGTGATCGCTGTAAAAAGAGCTCTCAATACCCTGCAGGTTTTCTATAAACATTTTTTCTTCTCTGACTATATCATCATCAGCCATTAGTTCAAATTCGCCATTCTGCACTTTTTCATAAAGAGGGCTTGAGGCAGGCACAGCCAGGGTACGCACTCTTATAAAGTCCGGGTTAATTGCATTTAAGGCTTTTGCCGAATCGAGAGCATGCTCGCGCCACTTATTTTTACCACCCAGCCCGAGAATAACATATTCACTCAGGGAAAGACCGGCAGTTTTCACTTTTTTACCTGCTTCGATATGCTGAGATCTTGTAACTCCTTTTTGCATATACTCAAGAACTTCATCGTTACCGCTCTCCAGGCCGACATGTATACGGTTCAGACCGGCTTCCCTAAGCCTGACAAAGTCTTCTACTGAACGGCGAAGCAAAGTTCGTGAACGGGCATAAGTGGTAATTCTTTTGATTGAAGGAAATTTTTTTGTTAACAATTCTAATATTTCTACAAGCTGGTCAACAGGCAGCAGAAGACTGTCTCCATCCTGAAGGAAAACATTTTCTCCACCATGAAATAACCAAAATGCAACCTGGAATAATTCAGGATGTTGAGATTGAACCTGTGCCGCCACCTGCCGGTTAACTGCACCGCCAAATCCGTTTGATACGGAAATATTTTTAATTACATCCGCTGCCCTTTCAATAGCTTCTATATCTTCTTTTATCTCTTCTAACCCGCGCCTGCTAAATTTTTCGCCTTTATAGACGGGGCAGAACAGGCAGCGATTCCAGGGACAGTTACGGGTAAGTCTCAGAAGCAGGCTGTTAGCTTCACTGGGGGGACGAATCGGACCCTGTTCAAAATCGGTCCTCTTTGCAAACATAGCAACCCTCCTGCAGTAAATATAACAATGAAATTAGACCATGTATCAAAGGGCACAGTAACTGTGCCCTTCATAAGTAATAAGTTGTAAAATATATGTTCTTTTCGAACTAAAGCTCAGGCAGGTAACCCTTTATTACATCCCATAATTCTTGCGGCTTAAATGGTTTGGTCATATAATTATCTGCTCCAAGCTCCATTGCTCTTTGCCGATCAGTTTCTTCTGCTTTTGCGGTCAGGACAACAATAGGAATTTTACTGGTCTCCTCATTGCCTTTTAATACTTTCAAAACTTCAAACCCGTCAACTTTAGGCATCAACAAATCCAGTAAAATCAGGTCCGGATGTGCTCTTTTCACCGAATTGAGGGCTTCTTCTCCATCTTCGACAACTTCTACATCATAGCCAACAGCATCAAGGCAGGTTCGCACACCAAGTATAACATTTTTTTCGTCTTCTGCTAGCAGAACCTTTTTAGCCATACTTTATCCTCCTTCTTGTTCAGCATTGGGCAGCGTGACAGATTCATTTCCCTGGTATACCGGGAAAGTAAAGGTAAATGTGGTTCCCTCCCCTACTTCACTGTCAACCCATATCTCACCACCGTGAGCCATAACAATATCTTTAGCTATAGCGAGACCCAGGCCAACTCCACCGGTTCCTTTACGGCCGGGGCCGCTTACCTGAACATATTTGCGGAATATTTTATCCTGATGCTCTTTCGGTATACCACTACCTGTATCCTGAACAGAGAAAAACAGGCGCTTTCCGCGCTGCCTGACTTGCACGGTTATTGTTCCGCCCTTATCTGTATAACGCATGGCATTCCCGACCAGGTTAGCCAACACCCAGACCGCCTTGTTAAAATCTGCTGCTACAGGCGGCAGTTCAGGAGGCAGGTCGGTAATCAGCTCAACGCCCTGCTGTTCGGACTGAATTCGAAGGGGACGGACTGCTTCCTGGACCAGGTCATTAACATCAGTCGGTTCTGCTTCTACATATATAGTCCCCGACTCAATGCGGGAAAGCTCCATCAGATTGTCAATCAGCCTGTTAAGCCGTTCACAATCAGAACCGATAGCTTCCAAAACTTCTTTGCCCCTGGGAGTAAGGTCGCCGAGCATCCCTTCTTTAAGCATTTCTACACCGACTATGATTGTTGTTAATGGTGTACGAAATTCATGCGAAACAATCGAGACAAAATCTGTTTTAATTTTCTCCATTTCGTGAAAGCGGGTAACATCGGTAAATTGAACTAATGCACCCCAGAGCTTCTCTTCATGGAAAACAGGATTGATTGCAATCTTAAAGAAATAGCGCTGATCGTGTCTCTTTACCTTCACTGATGCTTCTTCGTAAGAAGTTTTTAGAGCTGTCTGCTGCTCAAAAACTTCATTCAGCAGATCCTCAAGCTTTGTAATAGCTGTTAATTCAGCTAATTTATTACCCTTGGCTTTTTGCATGCTGATATGAAAAAACTCTTCGGCAATCTTATTCATCCATACAACTTCCATCTCACGGTCAACTAGAAATACGGCATCAGCAAGGTTATTGGCAATTGTATCGAGATTAACTGGTTCCGGCAATTTACTCAAATCCACACCTGCCTTTCTTTCAGAATATTGTGAAGTATAGTGAAATAATTATATCGTTTCGCTTTCCAATTATACCATCATCAGAAGAACTTGAAAAGCTTTTGGGTAGCGCTTTTACGGCATAAAAAAGCATAAAAAAGTTAAGCCCCCTTGGAACGGGGGCTTTGAATATTATACGAGCAAACCATTTTTTAGCTTTCACGGTGGTCAAAAATGGTCTGTTCTGTGGTATATTTTTCCAGGCCAATATGGTTGGCAACTGCATCCAGGGTGCTGGCCTCAACCGAGAACGGAACTTTGTATTCAGCTTGCAGATCCTGCTGCAAAGTTTTAAGCAGCGCATCCTCATCCGCCCCAGATGTGCCCTTAACTACAACTTTAACCTCATCTTCCGAATTGCTGCGGTTTATTTCTGCATACCAGAGCAGTACATCTTCGTTGGCAAACATCTTTTCACGCAGCTGGTTAACGTTAAATTCAACGGTCCCTTCTTTGCCCTGCAGTTCAAGGTACAGTTGAGTTCGTTCAATATCGCCCATTATGCGCGGAACGGTTCTTTTACAGTTAGGGCAAGGTTCAGTTGTAATGCCTCCTGTGGCAATATCCCCGGTTCTATAGCGCAGAAATACGGTTCCCCGTGTATCAAGATGAGTTACCACGACCTCCCCTTTTTCACCTTCGCCGAGCACTTCACCGCTTTCAGGATCGATAATCTCAATTAAGACATGGTCAGGGTTGGTATGATAACCAAAACCCGGTGCACATTCGGCCCAGCCTGACTTGGCTTCTGAATTGAAATACATCCGATGCACCTTATTATCTTTAGCCCCAACTGACTCCATCAGCCTGGCAATCCTCTCCACGGCCGTTACCGGTGTATAATCAATACCAAGTACGATCCTTTCAAGGTTACTAGCGCTGAAACCAAAATGTTCCAGGGTCTGTAAAGCAAACCTGGCATAACCCGGGGCGGCAAATAAAACAGGAGCCTCCATGCTATCCATTGCTTTTAAGATTTTTTCCATACCCAGGACTTTGCCGCCACCTGTCTGCAGGGCAGTGCTGCCTATCCCTGTAGTACTGTAAAAAGTCTGCCAGAAGTGGACATTCGGCGCATATGTAAAAGCATTGATTATCGTATCGTCACGAGTCAATTCTAAAATATCAAAAGCCCTCAAGCCTGCTTCCTTTAGATTATCCAGGTCAAAAAGAGTATACTCGATGGGAACAGGTTTAGCTGTTCTTCCTGCCGTAAAATAAAGGCTGAAAAAGTAGTAATCGCTAGGTTCCGGTTCAGTATCCTTTTTACCAAAGAGAGCAAATCCTTTCTTTTTACCTTTCTGCTCATCTTCCGCAGGGGGTTCTAAAACAAACTTCTTGGGATGAAAAAGGTTACCTTCAGGCGCAACAATATCTTTTTTTTCAGTAAATGGAAGCTTACTTAAATCTTCAACCCCCTTTATCTCAGCAGGATTAATATTTTTCTCTTTAAATAACTCACTGTAATAGGGATGCCTGTCTGCCAGCTCTTCATTAAGCATTTTTGTTAAAAGCTCGCTTTGCAGCTTTTTAATAGCCGGCGCCGGCATTTTGCTAATTTTATTCCAAGCCTGCATACTTTGCCTCCTTTCGACAACTAACAGTTGTAATTAGTCTTTGGGTCTATTGTCAAGAATTCTTTTTTCTTTGAGTTCTGTTTCCATGCCGAGCTGGGAGACAAGTTCAGGAACAGTCTTAAAGATTATATCGGTCAAGGATACTTCAGTATCCCTTAAGACTTTCTGCTTCAAGTCTGCAACCATCCTCTCCCGATTAACTTCTCCCGAAGTCGCAACATAAAGATAGATCTCATCCAAGTCAAAGGGATCATCGTTGCGCTTGCGCATTTCCACCTGCCACTCTTCAATCTCCGGGTGACTCATCATCAACGGGAAGAAATTATTCAGGTTAACCAGCGTTCCCTTTACCTTTGTCATGTTAAACTCTTTTAATTCTGATTTACGCTGAATATTTGAACTGATCCTCGGCACAGTCCTCCCACAGTTGGGACAGGGTTCTAAAAGCAGCCCACCCTTGGCAATATCGCCTGTACGGTAACGCAGCACTGCTGTTCCGCGCCAGTCTAACGCTGTATAGACGATTTCGCCTTCTTCTCCTTCGCCAACCGGTTCACCCGTTTCAGGATCAACAGTTTCGAATACCTCCATATCGGGGTAGAGATGATATCCATGATATTCATCGTGCGAAGGGCATTCAGGCCAGGCCACCTTCGCTTCGGTCATACCATAAGTAGCAAGAACCATGACGTTTTCAGCGCCGAGCTGCGAAAACAGGTCCTTGATTTTATCTTTTAATCCAGGCGGCACCCTTTCACCACCGAAGAAGATCCTTTTCACCGATGAAAAATCACGACCCTGCTTAACCGCTTCACGCAGGAAGTAGTAACAGTAACCGGGTATAAAAACAGCTACCGTGGGGCGTAGATATTCAAATGCGTCCATCAGGTTTTTCGTTCCTACAATCTTACCACCGCCGCTGTGGAAGCCGGCCACTTTTGTTTTTTCCCCCGAGAAATAGGTTTGCCAGAAAGCAAGATGAGGGGCAAAAGGAAAACTATTAATCACAATATCTTCCCTGGTTACCTCAAATACATCGAGCAAGCGGGCTCCTGCTTCGCGAAGGTTTTCAAGGTCCCGCTTGGAATAGACAAAAGGTGTCGGTAAAGCTGTCCGGCCGGTTGTAAAGTGAATATGTACCGGTTTAAAATCTTCTACCTTCTCTTCTACCATTGCTTTGCCGCCGGTCATCGACATTTTAGCTAGGTGCCCGTATTTTTCTGATACCTCTTCATCCGGGCGGATAATAAAATCCTTGGCTTTTTGAGGTTCTTCGTCTGTCGGGGCAATGTCCCATTTATACGTAAAAGGCAGGTGGCGTAAATCATCAATTCCCTTAATCTTGAAAGGATCGATTTTCTGCTCCTTTAAAAGTTCACTGTAATGGGGGCTGTAAAGATAAATTTGGTTGGCGATAAATGCCCTTAGCTTACGATCTTGCATTTCTTTAATTTCTTTATAAGGCATTTTTGATAGTTTGTCCCAATTCTCCATAAAGCCATCACCTCCTGTAGATAATCATGACGGCCGCCGGAGGCTTTCCCTTGGCGGGAAAGCCTCTTTTGCAGCCGCAGGAGTTACTTGGGAAATACATCATAAAGCGTAGTCATAAACCATAACAGAAATACGGAAATCACAATTACCGCAATCGGTAAACCCTTACCATTGTAACGCTTTTCATCATAGTCAGGCCAACCGTGCATCACATCAACCTGGCGCTGCAGATTTTCAGGTGGAGGAGGCGTGAGCCAGGAAACGACGACGGTTAAAATGAATGAGAAGCAGACCGCCAAAACTGTAACCTTAATCCAGCCCATCGGTCCGTACAGGTAAGTATTAAAGAAGGGGAAAGGAATGTCAACCGGGTTCATGCCCATGTAATCGATCATGATCCAACCTGCAAAACCGATTAAAGAACCGACTACCATCCCCACACCAACACCGTATTTATTGGTGCGTTTCCACCAGATGCCAAGCACAATCGGCACCCCGAGGCCTGCTGCAGCAATACCGAAAGCCCACATAATTGCCTTAAGAATAAACTCAGGCGGGTTGAGTGAGAAAAGTATAACAAAAACACCGACGAGGAACATGGCCAGGTAAGATAATTTAAGTTTTTTCTCATCATCTACTTCCGGCTTCAACTCTCCATAAAGGTCATGAATTAACCCGGCACCCATGATCATCAACAGTCCTGATACAGTGGAAAGTCCGGCAGCCACAGAACCTGCTACAGCTAATGCTAACCACCCTTCTCCGGCCAGGGCTTCAACTAAAATAAAGACCATGTAGTCATAAGCAGCCGGAGTTAATTCAACACCCGCAGTGGTCTGCATGAAATAAACAGCAGCAAAACCGGTAGCATAAACAGTAGTGTTAACCAGCCCGACCAGGAATACGCAAAGAACCGTGCTCCAACGCGCTTCCTTGGCATCGCGCACGGTAAAGAACCTCATTACAAAGTGCGGCAGGCCGATGATGCCGAAGAAAGAACCGAGAAAGATGGCAATATAGGTTATCGGGTGCTCAAGCATGGCCCAGAAATAATGGGGCACAAACTCAATCATCTCCGGCACCAGGTCACCATATCCCAGCGGCGGGAAAAACCACCCTGCTGTGCCCAGGGCCCTTAAAATCATAGCCACAGGTAACATCAGGCAGAACAGCAAAACAATCGTCTGGAAAGTCTGGTTATAGGTAACACCGTACATTCCACCCAGGGTAACGTAAAGTGTAACAACCAGCCCCCCGACAACAATACCTACAACTTCAGGCACACCTAATAAAAAGTAAAAAACAATACCGATCCCTTTTAAGTTTCCGGCGAGGTAGAGCACGCTGACGACCATCATCACGACAACTGATATGTAGCGCAGCGTTTTACTGTCATACCGCTCAGAAATAAAAGCCATGGTTGTAAAAGACTTATGGCGCCGCAGATAAGGCGCGGCCAGGATCATCAGCCCGATAAACGCGGCTGTAAATGAAGCATATACTGCAACAGCTATATAAACCCCTTCAATTATCAATGCCGTTAAACCAATAAATGTAGTAAGGCTTAAGGCCAAAGAAACCATCGCCAAACCGTTGTTAATAGCTCCAATGCTGCGGCCGGCCACGTAATAATCTCCCAGGTTACGGGTAAGGCGGCGGGCCCAGACACTGATTAACACAGATATAACCAGAACAACTATACTAAGAACTAAACCTAATACAAAAACTTCGCCTCTTGGTTCCATAATTCAAGAATCCCTCCCTTCTTTTAAGCTCTTTGTCTTTCCTCAATTCCGTCCATAATGAAACACCAAATAGCGCCTATAATAGTAACCCCTATCCAGCTAAACATAACAAGCAAGAAATAGTGCAGGGGAAAGCCCATCACAGTAAGGTGCTCCTTAATAACAAACATCGTCTCTCCATAAAAGTCAACCAGTCCTTCAGGCGTAGGCACCTGGTAAAAAAATACTTCATTTAGAATCACGACAAATGAACTGAAAAACCCGCCAATGAAAGCAACAAGAATAAAGCAAATCAATGTCGCCCAAATCTCCAGCTTATAGTCTTTCATTAACAGTTCACCTCCTCAATAAAAAATTTTGCTACAATTTACTGCTTTTAGCAAATTTTTTTATATTTTGCCTCCTTTCGTATGCATTTAACAATTCTTATTTTATGGTTCTAGTTAATTCGACCTAAAACCGGCTTTTCCTTCTTTTAAAAAGCGTTAAAACTACAAAAGTGTTTTTTTGTTCTTCTCTTTTTGCCATATATGCTATGATTATAGGGAATTAATTTTTAACTATTACCTAAAAAAATAAGATGGGAGATTACATGATGACAAACATAGTTGCACTTATTGCAGCCTCACTTTTTTTCCTTATCGGGTTGGTCGGCACGCTGATGCCCATTCTGCCCGGAGCTCTTATGATCTGGCTGGGCATGCTGCTCTATGCCGTAATTGCCGGCTTTGAAGAATTCAGCTTATACTTTTTCCTGGGCCAGGCCTTACTGGCCTTATCGGTAATGGGAGTTGACTACCTCTTTGCCGTTATGGGCAGCCGTTACTTCGGAGGCTCGAACGCAGCCCTTTGGGGCGCAGGAGTCGGCCTGCTTGTTGGTGTATTTTTTTTCCCGATTGGGCTTCTAGTCGGGCCATTCCTGGGGGCTGCCCTGGCAGATCTGCTTTTCAGGCGTAATGCCGGCAAGGCTGTTAAATCCGGACTCGGGGCTTCATTTGGCTTTTGGAGCGCACTACCGATCAAGCTGGGGCTGGAAGCAGTAATGATTGGCTGGTTTATATTCAGAATTTTGTGACATCACAAAGGACTTCTTGTATTTTTCCGGTAGAGAAGGATAAAGCAAAATAATATAGAACAAATCATAACAACCATTTAAAGTGCCAACCACCAGGAGGAGGATTACCAGGATGGAAAAAATATGGCTCAATAATTACGAACCGGGAGTCCCTCACAGCATTGATTACCCCTCTGACTCGCTATACCAGCTTTTCCAAAAATCCGCGCAAACTTATAAACAACAACCGGCCATTCATTTCATGGGCCGTGAGTTAACTTATGGTGAACTGGCTTCGCAGATTGAAAGCATGGCCAGCGCCCTGACCGAACTGGGCATACAAAAAGGTGACCGAATAGCCATTCACCTTCCAAACAGCACCCAGTTTCCAATCGCTTTTTATGCTGCCCAGGCGATCGGAGCCATAGTTGTACCATGTAACCCCCTTTATGTTGCCAGGGAGATGGAATACCAGCTTAACGATTCTGGCGCCGAGACAATTATTACATTAACCCGCTTCTACAAGATGATCAAGGAAATTCAGCCAAATACCAGTTTAAAAAATATAATTGCATCAAATATTAAAGACTACTTTCCCGGATTTTTAAAGGCCCTCTACACCGTGGCCAGAGAGAAAAAAGAAGGTGACCGGGTTAAAGTGGCTGCCGAAGATTATTCATTTACAAGTTTAATTAAAAAACACGCCGGGAAAAAACCACCTGTTGTGGAAGTAGCACCGGATGATCGAGCCGTATTCTTATATACCGGAGGAACCACAGGCGTTTCTAAAGGAGCAGTCCTGCAGCAGCGCAATCTTGTCGCCAATATATACCAGGTTAAATCATGGTGCACCGACTTAAGGGAAGGCAAAGAAGTAGCCCTGGCAGTGCTTCCTTTCTTCCACAGTTACGGTTTAACCACTCTTTTAAATTTAGGTCTAACAAGTGGCGGAAAGCTTATCTTAATGCCCCGTTTTGTCCTGGAAGATGTCCTCAATGCTATCGACAAACTAAAGCCGACCCTCTTCCCCGGTGTGCCGACAATTTATGTAGCCATCAACAATGCCCCTGACCTGCATAAGTACCATATCCAGTCAATTCGCATCTGTATCAGCGGCGCAGCTCCCCTGCCGGTCGAAGTTCAACAGCAGTTTGAAAAAAATACAGGCGGCAGGCTGGTTGAAGGTTATGGTTTGTCGGAAACTTCACCGGTTACTCACGCCAACCCGGTATATGGAAAACGTAAGACGGGCAGTATCGGCCTACCGATGCCTGATACAGAATTTAAAATTGTCGACGTAGAAACCGGGGAAAAAGAACTGCCGATCGGTGAAATCGGCGAGCTATGTATCCGTGGACCCCAGGTAATGGAAGGCTATCTTAATATGCCTGATGAAAATGCTCAAAGCCTCCGGGACGGCTGGTTTTACACCGGGGATATTGCCAAGGTTGACGAAGACGGCTATACATATATTGTTGACCGTAAAAAAGACATGGTCATCGCCGGCGGTTTTAACATTTACCCCCGTGATGTTGAAGAAGTACTCTACACACACCCGAAGATCATGGAAGCGGCAGTTGCCGGAATCAACGACCCTTACCGCGGTGAAACCCTTAAAGCCTATATAGTGCTCAAAGAAGGTGAAACTATGACCGAAGAAGAGGTGTTTGAGCACTGCAAAGCAAACCTGGCCGCTTACAAAACACCAAAACTGGTCGAATTCAGACCGGAACTTCCCAAAACAATGATCGGTAAAGTCCTTCGCCGAATGTTAAGAGAAGAGGAAGAGAAAAAGAATCAGTAGCGAGGCAACAGCACAGGGGGACGGTTCTTCTGTGTTGGAAATCTAACACAGAAGAACCGTCCCCCTGTGCTGCCCCTGTGCTGTTTGTGCTGTATGCTGTTTCCCTGTGTTGCGATACACCTGCCATCCGGGTAAAGCTTGCTCCTTTAAGTCCGTCAGTTTATAATAATTATTATAATGACAACTATTAAAGAAAATACGTTTATTGAAGATCAACCCTTAAGAAGAAAAGTCTCTGATATCCACACCAGCCAGGTGGTTACCACCCTGCCCATGGATAAAATCGGAGATGTAGCAAAAAAAATGAGCGCGGCTTCGGTTAGTTCTGTGGTGGTTAAAGCTTTTAATGGAAAACCCGTAGGGATTATCACAGAAAAAGATCTGGTCAGAAAAGTTTTATCATCCGACCGCCCCGATCTTGAAAGAAAAGCGCATGAAATTATGTCCCCGGAAATAATCACTGTCCGACCAGGCGATTTCACCTACCAGGCCTTGCTAATGATGGTCAAGCATAATATTAGCCATGTCGTGGTTACTGATGAACACGATGTCCTGCACGGAATTATCACGATTAAGGATCTGATCAGGAACCGCAACAGCGGCGCCCTGTCGATTGTCAGGCAAATCGAACAAAAAGATACTTTCAGCAGTTTGGCTGAAATGATAAACGAGATTGACCAGGTTCAGCTGGCCCTTCTCAATGAAAGATCATATGCTTCAGAAGTCTGCGCCCTGATAACCGAACTCTACGACAGAGTCACCCGTAAAATCATTCAAATAGCTGAAACACAGATGATTGAGGAAGGATGGGGGACACCTCCTGCTAAATATTGCTTTATAAACATGGGCAGCGCGGGAAGAAAAGAACAGTTTTCGCGCACCGATCAGGACAATGGCATAATTTTCGAAGACCCGGAAGAAGTGTCAGCTGAACAGGTCACCGACTATTTCCTGACCATCGGCAAAAAAATTGTACTCGGTCTCGAAGAATGCGGGTTTAAACGCTGTCCCGGCGAGGTTATGGCTGACAACCCCTACTGGTGCAGACCCCTGTCAAAGTGGAAATACAGCGTCAAACAGTGGGTTGATAAGCTGGACTCCAATAATGTCAGAAATATGACCATCTTTTTAGATTATCGTTGTATTAAAGGCTGTGAAGACCTTTATGATGAATTAAAGAATTATACAACTACACTTTTCCGCGATGCAAAGCACGCCCTGCTGTTCATGGCCGAAGACGACCTGAAACACAGGGTTCCCTTAAATATGTTCAAACGATTCATTACAGATAAAACTGAGAGCAAGCAAAAAGTAATTAACCTGAAAAGCGCCGTAATGGTGCACCTGGTAGATTGCGTTCGCCTTTTCGCTCTACGCGAGGGAATCCGGGAGACCAACAGTTTTGAACGGATAAAAAGGCTTGGTGAGTGCGGTGTTTTTAAAGCAGATGATGTTGAATACCTGCATAGCGCTTACGAAGCATTGCTCATGTTCAGGATTAAAAACGGACTTGCTAAAATCAAAAAAGGCGATTCCCCTAATAATTATCTTGATACAGATAATCTAAGCCGGAAAGATAAGAGCCGCTTAAGAAGGTCGCTTATAGCTGTAAGCCGCCTGCAGACATTAACTGCCCATGCTTTTCACGTTCACAAGGCTTGATCGGCAGAAAGGGATTTAATGAATAATAACTCGTACTTCGAACCAGACTACAACCTGCTAAACCGTAAAGCCAGGCGTCTTGCTGCAAATGGAAATAACAGCCAGCCAGAGAGCCTTTTTGAACGTGTGCTATTCGGCAACAACAAGGTCGAACCAATAACCAATGATCCCGAACTGTTCAAGCAACTTTCAGCAGCTATCTCTGATTTAGAAGAAAAAATAAACTGGGATCAGAACCTGTTCGAAGCGTCGTATGTCGTTTTTGATACCGAGACAACCGGGCTGCACCCTTTTAAAGGTGATGAAATCATTTCTGTAGGTGCCGTTATTGTTGAAAACGCACGAATACTTAATGAGCCTTTTTTTTATAAACTGGTCAACCCAAAGCGGCCCATATCAGCTTCTTCACAAAGAATAACAGGTATAACTGACGAAATGCTGAAAAATGAACCGGAGATAGGACCTGTTTTGCTTGATTTTTTAGAGTTTACCGGGCCGCGCGTTATGGTGGCACATAATGCCCCTTTCGATCTCGCCTTTATTAACAATAAACTATCTGAAGCAATCGGCAGGCGAATAGTAAACCCTGTAATCGATACAGTACTTCTTACATCGGCTCTCTATTATTCTTTCGGAGACTATTCCCTGGAAAGCCTCTCTTCCCGCTTTAACCTCAGTCTTAAAGGCAGACATAATGCTTTGGGTGACGCCCGTATTGCAGCATCACTTTTTATTAAGCTGCTGCCTGAACTTGAAAAAAAGGATATTACTACTCTTCCCGAACTGGCCCGACTTTTCTCGGATTCCGATTTAACAAAGGGCTACCCCCTGATTTATTGAACCGTCTCCTGTGTGTTTTTAGGCCAGCTCTTTTCGCGCAAGTTTAAGCTGTTCTGTAACTGCAGAGGGTGCTGTGCCGCCACGGCTAATCCGGGCTTTTACTACCGCAGCCGGATCGAGAAGGTCAGAAATATCTTCTGTAAAAGCGGGATGAAAACTGGTGCGGGCTGCAGAATCCAATTCGCGCAAACGAATACCCTTTTCACTACAGAATGCTATCATTTTACCGACGATATGATGTGAATCCCGAAA
>SKZS01000173.1 GCA_007127255.1 Syntrophomonadaceae bacterium
CAGTTGACTATATCACCGGAGTATTTATTGGAAGAAGGAACGGTTAAGCACATAGAAAAATTATTTTCACCTGACCGCTATTATGACAATAAAAATATAGATGTTGAGATCGAAAATGGAGTGGGTCAGATAATTGTTCCCCAGACTTTCGATGAACAGATACGAGCCCTGAGCGATGATCTCAATTCTATGCGGATCAGGCTCCAGGAAACCAGGGTCATAGCCGGATTGTCTGAAATGGTCGGCCCGGGAATAATTCTGCAGGTATATGATGCTGAGAATAACTCAGGCAGCGATTCGCTGGTTCATGATGCTGATATAAGGGATATAGTTAACGAATTATTTAGCGCCGGCGCCAGGGGAGTAAGCGTGGGGAATCAAAGGTTAACAGCAACAAGCGCCATTCGCTGTATCGGACCCCTGGTCATGGTTAACCATAATCAGATTCCAGCTAATCCTGTTGTAATCCAGGCTGTCGGTGATCCCGAACTTTTAATAAGCGGGCTGCAAATTATTGCAAATGAGCTGGAAAGAGAACGAGGCTTGATTTTCGAAATAAGCGCCTCCGGTTTCATTAAACTGCCGGCTTATACCCACAATGAATAACTGATGAGGTGTCAGAATGAAAGAGGAAACACTGCTTGCAGCAGCGCGGGCTTCTAGTGTGAGGGCATATGCCCCTTATTCAGGGTTTCCGGTTGGCGCAGCCCTGCTTACCGAAGAAGGGGCTGTTATTACGGGTTCAAACACCGAGAGCGCTTCTTATGGAATGACAGTTTGTGCCGAACGTATTGCCATATACACGGCTGTTCATGCCGGTCACCGTAAATTTAAGAAGATAGCCGTTGCCGCCGATAGTTCCCCGCCGCCAACTCCCTGCGGGGCCTGCCGCCAGGTGCTCTGGGAATTAGCCGGTAATATTGAAGTGATTGCAGGAAACTTCAACGGGGAAATAACCATATCAAAGCTTTCCGCACTACTCCCGGAACCCTTTGGTTCATCAGCCTGGGACAAAAATCTGGTCAGTAAGGAAGCAGTAGAAAACAGTGCAGAAAGATGGCGTGTGTCCGTATCGTTTCATCCGGTTGGCTATGTGGTCAGCGGTTATAAAGCGCCGCAGACAATTCCCGCAAACTACAGGGAACTGCTCTCGCAGGTAATTATAGAGCCGGAACTGGAACAGGGGCTTTATCGTTTAGAAGAAGAGGAAAAGATTAATGTTATATCTTACCTGCACATGGCCAGAGGTTATAGCTTGAAAGAAAAACGCAGCGGCAGGGGTAACGAAGTTTACGGTGTTTTTGCCTGCAGGGCTCCCCTGAGGCCCAATTCTATAGCTCAATCAACAGTAGAACTGGTGGACGTAAACAAAAATATCCTGACTGTCCGCGGACTCGATTTAATAGATGGTACCCCGGTGCTTGATATTAAGACCGTCATGCCCCGATAAGGAAAGGGTTATTATGCATCGTTCTGGTTTTGTTGCCTTGATCGGCCGGCCTAATGTCGGAAAATCGACCCTCTTGAATGCCCTGGTAGGAGAAAAAGTGGCCATTATGTCTGATCGTCCCCAGACCACCAGGAATCAAATCAGGGCTGTATTAACCAGGCCTGAATACCAGGTTATTTTTATCGATACCCCGGGACTGCACAAGCCAAAGCATATGCTTGGAACAAACATGGTTCAGATCGCTCGCATGACGATGGAAGAAGTTGACCTGGTCTGCTTCCTGGTTGAAGCAAGCCAACCTCCCGGTCCGGGTGATCGTTACATTGCCGATATCCTGAATTCGGTTAACAGTCCTCTTTTTTTAATATTGAACAAAATTGATCTTGTTTCTGAGGATAAACTGGTTGATTTCAGTGAGCGTTACAGGCAGTTGTGTTCCTTTAAAGACAGTTTCGCTCTTTCAGCTTTAAAAAAAATTAACCTGGAACCCCTGGTTGATGCTGCCCTGGAATTGCTTCCTGAAGGGCCGCAGTTTTATCCTCCCGATATGATTACCGATCAGCCGGAAAAATTCATTGCTGCAGAAATCATTCGCGAAAAGGTAATCCACCTGACCCGGCAGGAGATACCATTTTCGATAGCCGTGGTAATTGAAGAAATGAAACCCCGCAATGATGGGAATTTGCTTGATATAAGGGCAGAAATATTTACTGAACGCAAATCCCAGGTTGGTATTATCGTTGGCAAGGGAGGAAACCTTTTGAAAGAGGCAGGCACCCGGGCCAGAACCGAATTGGAAGCACTTTTCGGTCAGCGTATATTTCTTGATCTAAGGGTTAAAGTCAAGGCTGACTGGCGTAACCGGGAAGAAGAATTGCGCCGCCTCGGTTACACCTGGTAACCTTTTATAATTCGGCAGCCGGTCATTAATTGTCTTTCAAAGAAGGAGCTAGTTGCATTGGAACAGCGTA
Source organism: Syntrophomonadaceae bacterium (assembly GCA_007127255.1). Lineage (GTDB taxonomy): Bacteria > Bacillota > Dethiobacteria > DTU022 > DTU022 > T3SED10-7. The sequence continues at coordinate 2,422 of SKZS01000173.1, forward strand.
TGTTTAAAGCGGATGGAATTGTTTTACGGACCAGGATTCTTGGCGAAGCCGATCGCCTGGTTACCCTGCTTACGCTGGAAGAAGGAAAATTTGAAGCCGTGGCCCGCGGCGCCCGCAAGATTAAAAGTAAGCTGGCGGCCGGTGTTGATCTTTTTAATTATGGACATTTCACTTTTCACCGGGGTAAAACCTGGCCGATAATTACCGGACAGGATACGATTAAGAGCTTTTCCTGTTTTCGGGAAGATCCTGATTTATACCCTTATGGGATTTATATGGCCGAGCTTAGCGACCGCCTGATATCAGGTGAACAGCCCTGTGCTGAAATTTGCCGGCTTTTGTTGGAAGGATGGAAACTGCTTGGAGAAAAAAATACCGATCGCTTTCTTTTGTGCCGTTCTTTTGAATTAAAATTAGCTCATATTTCCGGGTATAGCCCCCACCTTCATTCCTGTACTAACTGTGGGTCAGAGAAAGCTCTAGCTTTCAGCCCCCGCCAGGGGGGGCTGATGTGCAGCTGCTGCCAGGCTGCCGATGCGATAAAGATGGATCCCGGAACGGCGGCTGTTGCGCGCCGCCTGATCAAGGCTCCATTGTCGCAGTCAAGCCTGGTTCGTCTTTCAGATAGTCAAAAAAAAGAGCTGGCTTGCGTCACTGCGGCTTTTTTAACTTATCATCTCGATTTGGGCGAGATTAAATCGAGGCGTCTTTTAGCTGAATAGAAGAGGTTGGAACAAGAACTGGAGGAACCCGGTTTTAAAAGCAGATATGGCTTGACGAGCAGGCTGCTCAATAATATAATATATGAACAGATGCTCATAAGTTCATAAGAAGTTATGTAGGTGGTAGTGACATGCCTGTCAAAAAGAAAGAAAAAATCCAGTGTGATTCCAATATTGTTCATGAAGAAATTGTTCGGCGGGTTGGACAGAAGATGCCCTCCGAAGAAGCTCTTTATGATCTTGCCGAGTTATTTAAAGTCTTTGGGGATTCAACCCGAATTAAAATAATCTGGGCCCTCTTTGAAGAGGAAATGTGCGTTTGCGATATTGCCCATCTCCTGAATATGACTCACTCGGCTATATCGCATCAACTGCGGGTGCTCAAGCAGGCCCGCCTGGTCAGACCCCGCCGGGAGGGTAAAAACATGTATTACTCTCTTGATGATCAGCACATTGAAGAGATCTTTCACCAGGGGTTAATCCATATCAACGAATAATGCAAATGAGGCGGAATAAAGTCCCATGAGTTTCATTAACAGCGAATGTGTTATGGAAAGTATTTGTGGCTGCAGGGAATCAATAACCAGCAGCATGTATAGTAAGCAGGCCAGGATCGTTCTATATTTATGTGGAGCAGCAATATTTACCGCTGGCCTAATCCTCCCCCTCCAGGGGTGGCAAGAATTTTTAGTATTTGTGACTGCTTATGTCATTTTTGGTGGAGGGGTTCTGCTCAGGGCTGCCCGGAACATTGCAGGTGGCAGGGTTTTCGATGAAAATTTTCTAATGTCGATTGCAACGCTGGGCGCTTTTGCTATTGGAGAGTACCCTGAAGGTGTCGCTGTTATGGTATTCTACCGCATAGGGGAAATGCTCCAGGATCATGCCGTAAACCGTTCACGCAGTTCAATAGAAAAACTGATCGATATCCGGCCGGATTATGCGCACCTCATCGAGGGCAGCGGAACCCGAAAAGTTTCTCCGGAAGAGGTAAAAGTCGGTGATGTGATAATGGTTCGCCCCGGGGAAAGGGTTCCTCTTGACGGCCGCGTATTAAAAGGCACATCAAACCTTGATGTTTCTGCACTTACCGGCGAATCTTTACCTCACGAAGTTGCCCCGGGCGATGATGTTCTTTCCGGTTCTGTGAATCAGGCCGGCTTATTAGATATTGAGGTTAGCAGGGTATATAAAGAATCGACAGTTAACCGCATCCTATCTCTTGTTGAAGGTGCTTCTGCCCGCAAAGCGCAAACGGAAAAGTTTATTTCCCGTTTTGCCGCCTATTATACCCCGCTTGTTGTTGCCGCCGCCTTACTGATTGCTTTTATCCCTCCAATGGTAATGCCGGGGGAGGAACTTTCTGCCTGGGTATACCGGTCTCTCGTTTTCCTGGTTATCTCCTGTCCCTGTGCCCTGGTAATTTCTATCCCTCTCGGTTTTTTTGGCGGTATCGGCGGGGCGTCAAGAAAAGGCATACTGGTTAAGGGAGCCAATTATCTTGAAGCATTAAGCGCGGTAGATACGGTTATTTTCGATAAAACAGGGACCCTGACACGCGGCGCTTTTAAAGTAAAGGGAGTCTATCCAACGGGTGGTTTCAGCAAAGAAGAACTTCTGCGCTATGGAGCCGCAGCAGCATACTACTCGTCCCACCCCGTTTCGTATTCCATACTTCAGGCTGGCAAAGAAGGAATCGTTGAAAAGAATCTGCATCACTATTATGAAATGCCCGGGCATGGAGTGCAGGTTACATATGACAATAAAGAAATAATAATGGGTAACAATAGATTGATGAGAAAGTGTCATATCCGGGTTAATGGCTATGATGGCTATAATTCGCGTGTTCATTTAGCCGTCGCCGGCATATATGCCGGCAGCATTGCGGTCGCAGATCAGCTTAACGATGACGCGCCTGAAGCTGTAAGGCGCCTGAGGGAGCTTGGTGTTAAGAATATATATATGCTTTCCGGCGATAAGCAGCAGGTGGCCGAGGAGGTCGGAAACAAGCTTAAGCTTGACCGGGTTTATGCCGGGCTGCTGCCCGATCAGAAAGTAGAAATTATCGAGCAGTTAGAAAGAGAAAATAAGACGGGGAAAAAACATGTTTTTGTCGGAGATGGTATAAATGACGCCCCATCCCTGGCCCGGGCTGAAATTGGAGTAGCCATGGGCGGGGTTGGATCTGACGCAGCCATTGAAGCAGCCGATGTCGTCCTGATGACCGGTCAACCCTCAAAGCTTGCTGAAGCAATAGTTGTTGCCCGTAAAACAAAGTCTATCGTTGTCCAAAACATAATTCTTGCGCTTGGCATTAAAGCGGTGATTATGACCCTGGGTCTTTTTGCTATGGCAACAATGTGGGAAGCGGTTTTTGCTGATGTCGGTGTAGCCCTGCTTGCCGTCATAAACGCTATGCGGGCTATGAAATAGGAGTGCGGCTACTTGACAATAACCTGTTCAGTTGTTAGTATCTTAATAATTTAATAGCATCTCCTGCAATGATGGAAAGAAGTAACTGTATTAACCTTAAATTATCAGCGAGCCGGAAATGGTGCAAGCCCGGCAGGTTATGCGGTGAATGGCGTTCCTGAGCAGCTTAATAATCGAGTGGGCTCCTTGAAGCACATGGAGCCAAGTAGGGTGGAACCGCGGGAATACCTCCCGTCCCTATGGCTTTATTAGCCAGGGACTGGAGGTTTTATTTTATAGAAGGAGGAACCAGTAATGGATCTACAAACTATCATGTTTAAGCTTCAGGAATACTGGGCCCAGAGAGGCTGCCTGATCTGGCAGCCATACGATGTGGAAAAAGGGGCGGGTACTATGAACCCCGCTACCTTTCTTAAGTCTCTCGGACCTGAGCCCTGGTCGGTTGGCTATGTTGAACCTTCGAGGCGCCCCGCTGACGGACGGTATGGAGAGAACCCAAACCGGCTTTACCAGCATTTGCAGTACCAGGTGATAATTAAGCCTACACCACCTGATATCCAGCAGCAGTACCTGGACAGTCTTGCTTATCTTGGTCTGGATCCACTAGAGCACGATATCCGCTTTGTTGAGGATAACTGGGAAGCTCCGACCCTTGGTGCCTGGGGGTTGGGTTGGGAAGTATGGCTTGACGGCATGGAGATTACCCAGTTTACATATTTTCAGCAGGTTGGAGGCTTCGATGTGGAACAGGTTCCGGTCGAGCTTACTTACGGCCTGGAGCGGATTGCGATGTACCTGCAGGACTGTGAAAATGTTTTTGACCTGATCTGGACCGGGAATATAACCTACGGAGAGGTATTTCAGCGTGTGGAATGGGAACAGTCCAGTTACAGTTTCGATTATGCCGACCGCAACTTGCTCTTTGAGCTCTTCAACAGTTATGAAGCTGAAGCCGGGCGGCTGCTTAAACTTGACCTGGTTTATCCTGCCTACGATTATATTTTAAAATGTTCCCACACTTTTAATAACCTTGAAGCAAGGGGAGCGATTAGCGTGACAGAAAGGGCTGCCTATATTGCCCGGGTTCGCACCCTGGCCAGGCTTTGTGCCGAATGCTACCTGAAACAACGTGAAGCGGCTGGCTATCCGCTGCTGACAGGAGGTGCGGTCCAGTGACAGTGACTCAAAACTTGCTTATGGAGATCGGTTGTGAAGAAATACCTTCCCGTTTTATCCCGCGGGCTATGGATCAACTAAAAACAGAAGCTGCTGCCCTGCTAAATGAAAACAGGCTGGGGCACGGTTCTATTGAAACCTGGGCTACACCCCGCCGGCTGGTTATTCTAATCAGCAATCTCGAGATGACACAAGCCGACCTGGTGGAAAAGGTAAAAGGGCCGCCTGTTGACCGCGCTTATGATGATGCCGGCCAACCCACTAAAGCCCTGCAGGGTTTTATCAATAACCACGGGGTGACCCTGGAGCAAATAGGTGAAGAGGTCATTAAAGACGCCCGTTATGTGATGGTGCATAAAGAAACTCCCGGACGGACGACAGAGGATATGCTGCCGGGACTGCTCCCTGATTTAATCCGGAAGCTTTCTTTTCCCCGTCCGATGTACTGGCAAAGCAAAGAAGTGCGCTTTGCCCGCCCAATCCGCTGGCTGCTTGCCCTTTATCATAACAAGCCGGTCGTTTTTAATTTTGCCGGCATTCAGTCTGGCAGGGTTACTTACGGGCATCGCTTCCTGGCTCCCGGACCGTTTGAGATCGACAGTGTAAATCACTATTTCCGCTGTCTCGAAGAAAATAGTATTGTCGTAGATCAAAACCGCCGTCGCAAAATTATCCTTGATCAGCTGGCAGAAAAGGCAGCGGAAAAAGGTGGAGAAGCACTTGTTGATGAAGACTTGCTTGAGGAAGTTACTTACCTGGTTGAATATCCCGTCGCAGTCGATGGATCTTTTGACCAGGCCTATCTCGATCTACCCCAGGAAGTCCCGATTACTTCAATGCAGAATCATCAGCGCTACTTCCCGATCGTAGAAAAAGAGAGCGGGCGCCTGATGCCGCACTTTGTGGGGATCAGTAATAACCGCTTTCATCCAAACATTCGCAAAGGCTATGCCAAGGTTTTGCAGGCCCGCCTGGCCGATGGTCGGTTTTTCTACAATGAAGACCGTAAAGTGCCCCTTGAAAATTATATCGAAAAGCTAAAAAGCGTTGTTTTTCTCGAATCACTTGGCAGTGTTGACCAAAAGCGAATTCGCCTGGTTGAAATAACTGAAAAACTGGGTAAAACCCTGAAGTTACCTGCTGAGCAGGTAA
>SKZS01000095.1 GCA_007127255.1 Syntrophomonadaceae bacterium
TCCTGGCCTCGATTATTATCTTTTCTGTAACCCAGTTTCTGCCGGGTGATGTGGCCCGCATTATCCTGGGACAGTTTGCCACTGATGTTGCAGTGGAGAACTTGAGGGAAGAGCTGGGCTTAAATGAACCGGCGTCCCGGCAGTATATTAACTGGGCTGTTAACTTTGTCCAGGGTGACTGGGGTGATTCACTGGTCAGCCGTCAGCCGGTCAGGCCAATGGTCATGCAAAGACTGGGCAATTCGGCGATGCTGGCCGGAATGGCGCTTTTAATCTACGTGCCCCTGGGTATTATCCTGGGCGTTATAGCCGCCTTGAAACGTGATAAGCTGCCCGACCAGATGATTGCCGGGGTATCAATGGCTTTTGTCGGCCTGCCTGAGTTTGTGAGCGGCCTTTTGCTCATATCATTTCTGGCTATCGGGGCCGGATGGTTTCCGGCTAACTCCTCAATTGATCCCGAAGCGACCTTTGTACAGTCGGTTCCGTACTTGATCCTGCCGGCAATAACGGTCAGTTTGGCCAGTTTGGGTTATGTTGCCCGGATGACCCGCTCCGGGACAATTGATGTTTTAAGGACCGATTATGTGCGGGCAGCTGAACTTAAAGGTCTGTCGGGCTGGCAGGTTTTAGTCCGACACATTTTGCGCAATTCACTCTTGCCCACGGTAACTATAGTAGCCATGGGTATAGGCTGGTTAATTGGCGGTTTGATTGTTACCGAATCTGTTTACGGTTATCCCGGCCTGGGCCGCTTACTGGTCTCCGCTATCCAACGCCAGGATCTGCCGATTATCCAGGCTGTCAGCATGATTGTTGTGATTGTATTCAGTTTATCGAACCTGGCTGCAGATTTATTATATGGCCTGCTTAACCCGAGAATTAGGGTAGGAGGCAAGTGAGGTTTTGGCCAGTATGATTCCGGCATAGTTGAGCGAGAAGCCGATCAGTGGGATGAGGTATCGTTGGAGAACAAGTTTCGCCGCCTGGCATCTTATGTATTAGAACCAGAGGCTGTAGAGGATTTGGTAAAGATGATCTGGAGGTTTGAAAACATAACTGATATTCGTGAGCTGACCAGGTTTTTTGAGAAGTACCTTCCTGGATGATTCCCCTGTTTTACTCCGCTTTATGCTTAGTTAACTGACCAATTAACACTTGCTCAACTTCAGCCGGATGCCTGCTTAATTCCCGCTGTTGTTGAAAAAGAGGTGAAATATTAAATGATCCTTAAAACACCGGAAAAATTTACCCGCCAGTTTGGCAAAGCCGAATCAAAAGGGTACCAGAGCCCCGAGGTTTGGTCAAAAGTAACCGGAAAAGCGGTTTACGGGATTGATTTAACCCTGCCGGGTATGCTGCACGGTAAAATATTGCGCAGTCCATTTCCCCACGCCCGGATCAAACAAGTTGACACCAGGGCTGCAGAAGCGCTGCCGGGAGTGCGGGCGGTGTTGACAGGGGCAGAACTGGAAAATCGGCCTTTTGGCATAGCTGTGGAAGATGAGCTGCCCCTGGCTGCAGATAAGGTCCGCTATATCGGTGACGAGGTAGCGGCTGTGGCGGCGGTGGATTTGCAAACTGCCGAACGGGCAATAAAAGCGATTAAGGTTGAATATGAAGAACTGCCGGCCGTTTATGATCCAGTTGAAGCCCTGAAAGATGAAGCGCCTTTGCTGCATGATAATTTTCCGGGAAATATAGCCTGGCAGAGGGAAGTGGAAAGAGGCAGCTTGAGCGCTGCCTTTACCGAGGCCGATCTTGTGGTGGAAGAAAGATTTACAGTACCCGCCATACATCCGGCTTACCTGGAGCCTATTGCCTGTATTGCTGTAAATGACCCATATACCGGGATTACCCTGCACACGGCCCTGCAATCTCCGGATGCGGTGCGGGAGATCGTTGCCCGGGTTTTAAAGTACCCTCTTTCTAAAGTTAACATAAATGGGCCGGTAATGGGCGGCGGCTTTGGTGGTCGGGTATACGGTAACTTAAAAGTGTATATCTTAAGCGCCCTGCTGGCTATTAAAAGTGGCAGCCCGGTGAAGATACAGCTGACCAGGGAAGAAGAATTCACCGCCGGCCGGCCGATGATCGCCGCGGTTATTAAAATGAAGATGGCGGTGCGGAGTGACGGTACAATTCTTGGCCGCGAAGCCGATATAATAACCGACAACGGCGCCTACAGCGCCCAGGCACCCTGGGTATCCAAGACGTTATCAGAACGTAACGATTCAGTTTACCGGATACCCGCGATCAAAACCAGGGTTCGCCTCGCCTATACAAATAAAGTGCCGACCGGGCAGTACCGGGCTTACGGTAACCAGGCTGCCAATTTTGCCACCGAATCGCTGATCGATATAGCTGCGAAAAAGCTTGATCTTGACCCCCTGGAGCTGCGCTTAAAAAACTGTGTCCGGGAAGGAGATACTACCGTACACGGTTTGCAGATCGGTAAGTGTGGACTTGCTGAATGCCTGCAGGCTGCGGCAAAAGAAATTGGCTGGGATCGGAAAAAAGCAGGGCGTGGTTACGGTTTAAGCGCGGCCATTCACGCCAATGGCAGCCTGGTTTTCGATAAAAATTTTCGTGGTGCTTCAGCCCTGGTCAGGCTTGAACTTGACGGGAGGATAACCATTTTTACCGGTGAACAAGATTACGGGCAGGGAACGCATGCCGCTTTTGCCCAGATAGCCGCCCGGGCTTTGGATGTCAGCCCCGTACAGGTAACTGTAGAATCAAAGCAAACAAAAACTGCACCTTTTTCCACCGGAGCCCTGGCCATGCGTCAGACCACGGTAGGCGGTAAAGCCATCCAGCTGGCAGCAGAAGATTTGAGAGAAAAAATATTTAAGGCTGCCGCCGAACTGGTTGGTGAACCTGTTGCCATGGAAAATGAAGTCCTGCGCAGTATATCAGGGCAGGAGCTGGAGCTGGCCGAAGTTGCCTATCACTACCATAGTGCTACAAGCGGTCTCAGAATGACCGGGGAGGGTAAGTTTGTTCCGGCAGAAAGCGACTACGATGAGAGTGGTTACGGTAATATTTCCTTGACTTATTCCTTCGCCTCGCATGCTGTTGAAGCAGAAATAGACCAGGCTACGGGAGAATTAATCATTCACCGCCTGGTTGCTGTTCATGATTCAGGGCGAATTGTCAATCATTTAACAGCCCGGGGACAGGTTTACGGTGGGGCAGCCCAGGGGTTCGGGATGAGTTGTTTTGAAGGCTATCTTTTTGATCAGGGTCGGGTGGCTAATGCCTCCCTGGCTGATTATAAGATACCGACAGCTCTGGATCTGCCGCAAATTGACCCCCTTTTTATTGAAATAGAAGACCCGGCCGGGCCTTACGGCTCAAAAGGACTGGGTGAAATAGTAATGGTGCCGGTGCTGGGAGCCGTGGCCAATGCTGCTGCCGATGCGGCAGGAGTCCACGTGACCGATCTGCCGCTTACAGCCGAAAAAATATACCAGGCTTTGGCCGGATGGGAGTGTGAACTATGAGCTACCTGACTGTTTCTACCCTGGAAGAAGCGCTTACCAGTCTGAGTGACAGCAGCGGTAAAGCCAGGGTTGTGGCCGGAGCTACCGACCTTTTCCTCCAGGATCTGCCGCACAGCCTGGTCGATTTAAGCGCCCTGCCTGAAATTACCGTTGTAGAAGAAAAAGATGGTTTGATCAGCATTGGTGCTGCAGTGACCCATACTGCTGCAGCTTCATCATCACTTATTCTAGCCCGGGCCCGGGCCCTGGCAGAAGGCTGCTCAGCAGTCGGCTCACCGCAGATCCGCAACATTGGGACAATTGGCGGTAACGTGATTAACGCTGCCCCGGCTGCCGATGCTGCCGTGGCCCTCATCAGCCTCGGTGCTGAAGCGGTGCTGATCGATGTAAATAGAGAAACCAGGCAGGAAGCTGTAGAAAATCTTTACTGGACATATAACCGCTCCCTGGTTGACAGCAGTAAAGAAATTTTGCTCAGGCTGCTGGTTAAGCCCTGCCTGGGCGGGGAAGGTTCTGCCTTTACCCGTTTTGCCGTTCGCAGGGCATTAGCCCTGCCAATGGTTAATGCTGCGGCCAGGGTTAAACTTGAAAATGGTCTTGTAAAAAAAGTTCGACTGGTTGCGGCCCCGGTTCGTCCGGCACCGACCCGGCTGATCCAGACTGAAGAGCTTGTCATTAACCAGCCGGTTGATAAAGACACTTTAAAAAGGGTTGAAGTATCAGCTGCCGGTGAAGTTGAAGTACGCGGCAGCCAGCTGCGCTGCTCGGCACGCTACCGGCAGCACCTGGTTGGTGTTCTTATTGCCAGGGTGCTTAAGATAGCGGCAGACAGGGCCGATCCAGGAAAGGCCGGTGACTAATTTTGAAAAAACAGGTGATAATATTTCAATTAAACGATGAACCGGTTGAAATATATGTTGATCCGGCAGAGAGTCTTTTAACAGTTCTGCGTGATAGGTTGGGATTATATGGCACGAAAGCCGGTTGCAGCAAAGGCGAATGTGGGGCCTGTACCGTGCTGCTTGATGACCGGGCCGTAAATTCCTGCCTTGTTCCTGTCGGCAAAGTGCAGGGATGTAAAGTGGAAACAATCGAAAACCTTTCGCGCGGGGGTAAAGTTCACCCGATCCAGGAAGAATTTGTGGATAAGGGGGCAGTGCAGTGCGGTTTTTGCACTCCGGGTATGGTTCTGTCAGCTTATGCCCTGTTGAAAGAAAACCCGCAGCCTGCCAGGGATCAAATCAAGATGGCCATTAGCGGTAATCTCTGCCGCTGCAGCGGTTACAAGCAGATCGAAGAAGCTATTTTAAGCGCTGCGAAGAAACTAGCCCGGCAGGGGAACAGTATTACGTAATTTCGTACCGGCCAATAATAACAAGCAGGTTTATATTATTTCATACCTGATGTTAGATCTAGTGTTACTAAACGCTTCTGTTCAGATGATGCAAGGTTGTAGGGGCACGGCGTGTCGTGCCCTTTAAATGCAGTTTATGTTTATATAGAAAAAGGAGTCGAAGCCATGCATATTAACAAGTTGGCCCAGAGTACGATTGGCCTTAACATTATGACCGATGATCAGGTCGAGCGAATTCACCATGCTACCCTTGAAATACTATACAGAACCGGGGTAAAAGTTTTTGAACCGGAAGCCCTGGAACTGTTGCAGGGGGCCGGGGCAATACTTGACGGAAACCTGGTAAAAATACCGCCACTGCTTGTTCAGCAGGCCCTGGATTCAGCACCAAAAGTGGTTTATTTATTCTCCCGTGATGGCCGGCCGGCGATTGCCATGGAAAAGGATCGCATCTATTACGGTACCGGATCCGAGGTGCCTTTTACTATAGACCTGGAAAGCGGTGAACGCCGCAAACCTTTAAAAACAGATGTTTGTAATACCGCCCGCCTGGTTGATGCTCTTGAGTATATTGATTTTGTAATGTCGCTGGGTCTGGTTACAGATGTGCCCGTTGACGCTTCCGACGTTCATCAGTTTGAGGCGATGCTGCTTAATTCCACTAAGCCAATTCTTTTTACTGCCTATAACCACAGCGGCCTTGGCGCCATAATCGAGATGGCCGGTCTGGCTGCAGGTGGCAAAGATATTCTGCTTGAAAAACCAAGCCTGGCTTTATATGCAGAGCCAACTTCGCCTCTTATCCACTCACGCGAAGCCATAAAGAAACTTTTAACCTGTGCGGAAGAAGGAATTCCCCTGATTTATGCTACTACTCCCATGCTGGGGGCGACAGCTCCGGTAACAGTAAGCGGGGCGGCAGTGGTGGCAAATGCAGAAATACTATCCGGCCTGGTTATTCACCAGTTGAAAGCCAGGGGGGCTCCTTATATTTATGGCGGCGGCATACCCCCGATGCACATGGGCACTTCAATATGTTCATATGGCGGGCCTGAACGCGATCTGGGCTGTATTGCCCTGGTCAGAATGTCACAGTATTACCGCCTGCCATCTTTCACCACGGCCGGCTGTACTGACGCCCAGGTTTTTGACCAGCAGGCCGGAATGGAAGCCGGATTCAACCTGGTGGTTGCCGGTTTGGCCGGTGGTAATTTAATACATAATCTCGGTTACATGGGAGTCGGAATGACTTCCTGCTTGGAGCATCTTTTGCTCTGCAACGAAACAGTTGGGGCAGTTAAACATCTTTTACGCGGGGTTGACGTCAGCGAAGAATCTCTTGCTCTCGATTTGATTGAAAAGGTGGGTCCAGGCGGGCATTACCTGGCCGAAGAGCATACCATGAAACATTTTCGTGAAGAATTATATTTCCCGCAGACTTTGAACCGGAAGAATTACGATGCCTGGAAGCTGGACGGTTCCAGGCCATTCGGGCAGGCCGCTAATGAAAGGGTGAAAGCGATTTTAAAGGAACATAACCCGGTTCGGCTTGCTCCCGAAGTTGAAAAGCAGATTAAAGCAGTTTCCGCCGGACGGGATAGGGAAGTGAGTTAATCCGGTTTTATAAAGCACAATATTATGGGAGGCTATCGCATTGAGCAAAAATAATCACTTCTTTAAAAGGGTAGGCTTGCAAAACCTGACAGCCGATCAGTTGAAGCATTTGCATATTGCCACCCTCAACATCTTAGAGCAGGTAGGAGTTAAAGTTTGTGAGCCTCAAGCGCTCGAGCTGCTAAGTGATGCCGGAGCCATTATTGATAAAGACCTGGTAAAAATTCCACCCTGGATGATCCAGCAGGCGCTGCAAACCGCGCCTGCTAAAATTGCCATCTATGATCGGAGCGGCAATCTGGCGATGAACCTGGAAAAAGGAAAAATTTACTTCGGGACCGGATCTGATATGCCCTATATCATTGATATTGAATCAGGAGAAAGAAGGCGGGCTGTAAAGCAGGATACCATCAATGCTGCTATCGTAACCGATGCATTAGAAAATATGGATTTTGTTATGTCCATGGCCCGGGCTTCCGATGTTCCGGCTGAGCGCTCAGACCGCCATCATTTTGAAGCGATGACTTTAAACAGCACCAAGCCGGTTATTTTTGATGCACACGATCGGCAGGGTTTGCTTGATATTATTGAGATGGGTGCAATGATTGCAGGAGGCATAAAGCAATTAACGGAAAAGCCTTATATCATTCACTATTCGGAACCGACTTCTCCGCTGGTTCATTCAAAAAATGCCCTGGAAAAGATGCTGACTGCGGCCGAACATAACATCCCCACGGTTTATGCCCCGGCTGTGATGTGCGGGGCAACCGGGCCGGTAACTACGGCCGGGGCAATAGTTACCGCTAATGCGGAGATATTGTCGGGGTTGGTTATTCACCAGTTAAAAAGAAAGGGTGCGCCCTTTGTATACGGTGGCGGCACTCCTCCGTTAAACATGGTGACCACTGTTTGTTCTTATGGCGATCCGCAGGGTTTTTTAGGGGCAGCTTCCCTGGTCCAGCTTTCCGAATATTACAATCTGCCTTCCTTTTCCATTGCCGGCTGTACCGATGCCCAGTTATTTGATCAGCAGGCAGCACTGGAAGCGGGGTTTAACCTGTTATTTGCAGCCCTTTCCGGTGGAAACCTGATTCATGATCTGGGTTATATTGGGGCCGGTATGACCTGCAGTCTTGAATACCTGGTACTTTGTGATGAAGGGGCGGGAATGGCCAAGTTTTTAACACGCGGGGTTGATGTTAATTCGGAAACGTTGGCCCAGGAAGTAATTGAAAAGGTTGGTCCCGGTGGTCATTTTTTAACCGAACAGCACACTATGGACCATTTTCGCAGCCATATGCATTTTACGAGGCTTTTTAACCGCAACACTTATGATAACTGGCAGTCTGCAGGATCAAAAAGTTTCGGAGAAAGCGCCAACGCTCTCTTAAAAGAGATCCTTAACTGGCATGAAGTGCA
>SKZS01000152.1 GCA_007127255.1 Syntrophomonadaceae bacterium
GCAAATTCTTTTACAATATCATTTCTCTCAAGAGAGAGGTGTATTTCCTGTTCCGGTCTTGCCGATATATACCTCAAAACATCATCCCACTCATTAACGGGATTGCCATCAATAGATATAACCTTGTCTCCTGGCTCTATGCCGGCAGCTTCTGCCGGGGAATCTTCAACAATATAGCCTATTCTCGAAGTATCAGTATCCGGTACTCCAACGATGAAAAAGAAGATTATAAAGAATACGATTACTGCAAGGACCAGGTTCATTGCTGCCCCGGCCAGAAGAACGGCAGCCCGTTTGGGTATTGACTGTCTTGGAAAGCTGTCAGGTTCAGAAGCCTCTTCAGGGCTTTCACCAAGCAAACGGCAAAAACCACCCAGCGGTATTGCCCGCAGAGAATAATCTATATTATCTTTTGTCCAGCCTGCCAGTTTGGGGCCGAAACCGATAGCCAGTTCCAAAACCCTGATTCCGGCTAAGCGGGCAACAAAATAATGGCCCAGTTCGTGAACAAGTATCAACAGACCGAAAACAAATACAGAAGCAATAAAAGTTTGCATATTAACTCACCCTTCCTGTCAATTCGTCAATCACTTCAGCAGCCCGAACCCGTGACCAGCTGTCTGCATGAACTGCATCTTCAACCTCTGGCTCAATTATAACATCATGATCACGCATTACAGTTTCGATCACTAATGGTATCGATGTAAAGGAAATTTTTCCTTCTATAAAAGCTGCAACGGCTGCTTCATTGGAACCGTTTAAAACAGCAGGCATTGTTCCCCCTGTTCTGGCAGCGCTAAAAGCCAGTTCCAGGCAGGGAAAGTTATCCCGGTCAGGCCGATCAAATTCCAGGATCCGGCCGAAAGGATCATACCTTTCAAAATCGCTTTTTCTACGTTCCGGGTAGGTCAATGCATACTGAATAGGCAGTTTCATATCCGGAGGTCCCAGCTGGGCAAGAATTGATCCGTCAATATATTCTACCATAGAATGAATAATACTTTGCCGGTGAATTATCACTTCAATCTGATCAAGACTTAAATTAAAAAGCCACCTGGCTTCAATAACTTCCAGGCCCTTATTCATCATTGTTGCCGAATCGATAGTAATTTTATTGCCCATCTGCCAGTTCGGATGCTTTAAGGCCATGGCCGGGGTTACTTTTTCCAATTCTTCCCTGGTTTTGCCAAAAAAGGGCCCTCCTGAAGCAGTCAGGTATATCCTATTAATACTGTCGCTTGTCAAAGCTCCAAGACACTGCCAGATAGCCGAATGTTCGCTATCCACCGGCAGAATACTCTCCCGATCCAATAATCCCTGCCGCATAAGGATTTCACCGCCAATAACCAGTGATTCTTTATTGGCAAGCGCAATCATTTTACCATGCTGCAGGGCGGCAACCAGTGGTTCAAAGCCGCTGAAACCGACCTGGGCCATAACTATAAGGTCGGCCGTTGGCCATGTAGCAGCAGTCAAATGGCCTTCCTGACCGGACTCTATAAAACATTTATACGGCTTTATATTATCCCGCAGTCGGTCTGCTGCTTCGGTATCGCTAAGTGCTGCCATTTCCGGTTTAAACTGCCGGATCTGCTCTGCAAGTAAACTATCATTGCTCCCGGCAGTGAGGGCCGCAACCCTGTATTCGGGACCGAGAGAATCAATAACTTCGAGAGTTTGACAACCAATCGAACCGGTGGAACCAAGAACAGCTATTCTCTTCATAAGTTTACATCCTTATGCCATATTTAATAGTATAAAAAAGTAGTAAACAAAAGGTGCCGCCATAAAAAGGCTGTCAAAACGATCCAGTATGCCCCCGTGTCCGGGAATTATACCACCGGAGTCTTTAACCTGCATTTGTCTTTTGAATGCTGACTCAAGCAGATCGCCAAGCTGGGCAAAAACAGCAATTCCCAGGGCCAGCATTGCCGCCTGAAGAGGATTTAGCCGGGCGAATTCCGGCAGCAAAATTGAAATCGAAAAAAAGATGGTTACCGTCGCACCAATCCCGGCCATGGAGCCTTCTATTGACTTTTTAGGGCTAATCTGAGGTGAGAATTTCCTGATTCCCCATTTAACGCCTACAAGGTAAGCAGCTGTATCATGGATCCACACCCCGGCCAGTAAAATATAAGTATACAATGCTCCGTCAGGAAGCATACGAAGCATCAGCAGATAGCCGGCCAATCCTCCCAGGTAAATCATACCCCACAGGGATAGAGCCGAGTCGGCAATACTACTTTTCTCCATGTTAAATAAAGCTGCTGTAAAAAGTATGAAAAAGATCAACATAACCAGCGGATAAATTAATTCCGGCTGTTCAAAAAATAAAGCTGCTATTATCAGTGTAGCGCCGAAATAATTTATAATAATCATCGGGACGCTGCCATTTTGTTTTTTTATGATGCTGTTATATTCGTAAAGCCCCAGGCTAACAATAAGAATCAGGAATAGAGCATACCATGGTCCGCCAAAATAGACTATTCCCAAAACTATCGGTATCCCGATCAAAGCTGATATCAGTCGCAAAAGAAACAATGTGATCACCCTGCCTGATGATTTACTATTCTAAACCTTGCCAAAGCGGCGTTTACGGTTCTGGTATTCATAAAGAGCTTCAAGCAGATGAAGCTTCGAAAAATCAGGCCAGTATACATCTGTGAACCACAGTTCACTGTAAGCCAGCTGCCAGAGCAAAAAGTTGCTGATCCGTATTTCGCCGCTTGTCCGAATCAACAAGTCAGGATCCGGCAGTTCAGCAGTATACATATACCGGGAAAAAGTTTTTTCATTAATTTTTCCTTTTATCCTACCCTCTTTAGCATCGCTGAGCAGCCCGTCAACAGCCATTATAATTTCCTGCCTTGAGCCATAATTAAGGGCAAAATTAAGAATCATCCCCGTATTATTCCTTGTTGCCTCGAAACCGTCATCAACAGCTTTTTGCACCCTGCGAGGCAGTTTCTTTTTATCTCCGATCATTCTTACCTGTACATTATTGCTCATTAACTCGTCCAGTTCGGTCTTAAAATACTCAACTGGAAGGCTCATCAGGTAATTAACTTCACGGACAGGTCTCTTCCAGTTCTCCGTTGAAAAAGCAAAAAGAGTAAGCACTTTGATCCCAAATTCACTGCAGTGCCTAACAACTGAGCGAACAGTTTCAACCCCCTGGCGATGGCCTTCGTGGCGCGGAAGACCCTTTTCAACAGCCCATCGTCCATTACCATCCATAATCACAGCTACATGACGTGGAACCTTTTCAGTTTTTATTGCCGCTTCAAGCTCATATTCTCGCTGCTCAGTTTTCACAACTAACTCCACCATTCATAATTAGCGGCTCTCCCTTTCCAACCAGGTGAGAGCCGCCTATTGTTACATTTTAGTTCTGAACAAATACTTTCAAAAAGGTGTAACCTGTGCGGCTGTAAACTCTTAATCTCCCGGTTTAAACGAGATCAAGGCCGAACAGCTAACCTGCTAAACCTCCATAATTTCTTTTTCCTTTGTTTCTATAACCTCGTCTATTTTAGTAATTTTTTCGTCGGTTAGTTCCTGGATACTGTCCTGGGCCCTTCTGTATTCGTCCTCAGAAATTTCACTTGATTTTTCCAGGTTCTTGACACTTTCATTGGCATCACGACGAATATTACGAATACTGACCTTGCTTTCTTCTGATTTTTTCCGGACAAACTTGACTAACTCCTTGCGGCGTTCTTCGGTCAGCTGGGGGATGGCCAGTCTAATAACACTGCCGTCATTGTTTGGTGTTAATCCCAGGTCGGACTTCAAAATTGCTTTTTCTATTTCGCTCATCGCATTCTTGTCCCACGGCTGGATAACAAGCAAACGCGGCTCCGGCGCTGAGATTCCTGCTAACTGGTTAAGGGGAGTCTGTGTGCCGTAATAATCGACCTCGATACGGTCAAGCAGGGAGGGATTCGCTCTTCCTGCACGAAGGCCAGCCATTTCACGCTGAAAAGCAGCAATAACCTTATTCATCTTCTCATCGGATTCGATATAAATATCTTCTACCATAAATCACCCACCCCTAATTATTGTTCCGATTTTTTCACCCAGGATTACTTTTTTTATGTTGCCCAGGTTAAGCCCAAAAACGATCAGCTCAATCTTATTATCCATGCAGAGAGAGGCAGCAGTTGAATCCATTACTCCCAGGCCCTGGTTAATTACTTCAATATAGCTTAATTCTGTAAACTTGTAGGCATCAGGATTTGTTAACGGATCGGAATCATAAACCGCATCAACCTTTCCTTTTGCCAGCAGGATTACTTCTGCTTCTATTTCTGCCGCACGTAAGGCTGCTGTAGTATCTGTTGAGAAATAAGGGTTGCCGGTTCCACCTGCAAATATAACTACCCGGCCTTTTTCAAGATGACGCAGGGCGCGCCGCCTGATATACGGTTCAGCTACCTGCTGCATTTCAACAGCAGTCTGTACTCTTGTATCTACATCATTGCGCTCCAGGGCGTCCTGCAGGGCCAGGGCATTAATTACTGTCGCTAGCATTCCCATGTAGTCTGCAGTGGCCCGATCCATACCTTTGCTGCCGGCATTTGCTCCACGCCAGATATTACCTCCACCAACGACGACAGCAACCTGGACCTGGTATTCGATAACTTCCTTGATCTGCAAAGCTATGCTTTCAATAACTTCCTGATCGATACCGAAGCCCCGATTACCAGCCATTGCTTCTCCGCTTAACTTCAGGATTACCCGGTTATACGCAGGTTTACGCAACAAGGCACCTCCCCTTTATTTATTCGACATACTGTTTGAACAACCTTCTAGGGATGCATATTTTTCATTTTCCTGAACAATCAACTGTTTTCGCTGGATCAAAGGCCGTCTAAATTGAAGCCATCAAAAAAGAACACTTTGCAGTGTTCTTTTTAAGTCCGCCTAGCCGCAGCAGCACGTTGAATCCGAATCAAGGTTTTCACCGATTTCAAAACGGCTGTAGCGTCTTATTACAATATTCTCTCCTATCTTGGCTATCATATCTGTAAGCAGTTCATTGATTTTTATATCTTCATCTTTTACAAAAGCCTGCTCGAGCAGACAGTTATCACTGTAATACTTATCCAAACGTCCCTCAATAATTTTATCGATAACCTTTTCCGGTTTGCCGTCATTTAAGGCCTGGGTTTTTATAATCTGCCGCTCTTTTTCCAAAACACTTTCCGGGACATCATCCTTGCCCAGATAAGCGGGACCTGTCGCAGCAACCTGCAGGCAAATATTGCGAACAAAAGCCCGAAATTCCTCATTTCTGGCAACAAAGTCCGTCTCGCAGTTAACTTCAACCAGGACTCCGATCTTTCCACCAAGATGGATATATGAATCGACAATTCCCTGGTTTGCAGCACGTCCTGAACGGCGCGCCGCAGCTGAAAGCCCCTTTTCCCTGAGAATATCTACTGCCTTTTCTTCATTACCTTCCGCTTCCTGAAGGGCTTTCTTGCAGTCCATCATTCCCGCCCCTGTTTTTTCACGCAGCGATTTGACAACTTTTGCGTCGATATGCATCTATTCAGCTTCACTCCTCAACAATATCTTGATCACAGACCGGAAAATAATATTACTTGTCTGCATTATTTTCTTCACTTTCTTCCTGCCCGGCTACTTGCTCTACAGCTTCACTGGTCGCCTCTTCTGAAGGTATCTCGGCAGCTTCTTCGGCCGCTTCTTCAACTGCTTCTTTTGCCGCTTCCTCGGCAGCTTCTACTGCCGCCTCCTGCAGAATATCAACTGTAACTTCTTCATCTTCACCGGCAGTTTCTTCCTCTACTGTGCTTTCTTCTTCAGGATGGTCAGTATCCTCAGCGCCTTTTTCAGCGGCGCTTTCTTTTCCAATTGTCATTACTTCGCGCGCTTCATCTGCTTCAGCTTTTTCAGCTTCTTCGGCTGATTCAATGATCTGTTTGCCTTCCAGCACGGCATTGGCGATAACCGAAGTTATAAGTTTGACTGCCCGGATAGCGTCATCATTACCGGGAATGAGATAATCTATTTCATCAGGATCACAATTGGTATCAACTATGGCTATAACCGGTATGTTCAATTTTCTTGCTTCGGCAACCGCAATTTTCTCTTTACGGGGATCAACCACATACACGGCATCAGGCAGTTTTTTCATGTTGCGTATTCCGCTTAGGAATTTCATCAGCCTCTCTTTTTCATTCCTCAGCGTAAGCACTTCTTTTTTTGTCAGGCGTTCAAAAGTGCCGTCTACTTCCATCTGTTCAAGTTTTAACATGCGGTCAATGCGTTTTCGGATAGTATTGTAATTTGTAAGCATCCCGCCAAGCCAACGGTGGTTTACATAATGGGCGCCGCTTCTTTCTGCTTCAGTGCGGATCGATTCCTGGGCCTGCTTTTTGGTTCCCACAAAAATAATGTTGCCTCCATCGGCAACCAGGTCACGCACAGTATTGTAGGCAGTATCCAGCAATTTAACTGTTTTTTGCAGGTCAATAATATAGATTCCGTTGCGCTCTGTAAAGATGTAGTTTTTCATCTTCGGGTTCCAACGGCGGGTTTGGTGCCCAAAGTGAACACCCGCTTCCAACAACTGCTTCATACTAACTCTTGCCAAAATAACTCCTCCTCTTGTTTTTGCCACCGCCTTCTTCATCATGGAAACCAGGCTTAACAGCCAACCGGTCTCTCACTCATCAGGCGTGAGTTTTAATTTACCAGAGGTAGTATAGCACAGTTCACCCCTGATGGCAATGCAAAAACGCCGCTATTGTTGCAAATGGCATCTTAATATAATAGAATCATAAATGCATCATTACTAACCCTATTAATACTTAAACAGATTTGGAGGAATCAGATGGCTGCTATCAGACCTTTCAGGGGGATCAAGTATAACCAGTCTATAATCAGTGACATCGGCTCGGTAATCACCCCTCCTTACGATGTAATTGATTCAACAGAGCAGGAAATACTGCACGAAAGAAGCCCTTATAATACTATTCGCCTGGAATATGGTAAAAGCTATCCCCATGACAACCAGGCTGAAAATCGCTATACCCGGGCAGCTGCAAATTACAAAAAGTGGTTTAAGGATGAAATTCTCATACCCGATAAAGAAAAATACTTTTACCTTTATGAACAGTCATTTTCTTACAACGGCCGGCAATATTTACGCCGTGGTGTAGCAGCCGCTCTTAAGGTTACCCCGTATACTGATAAAGCAGTCCTGCCGCATGAATTAACTATGCCCGGTCCAAAAACTGACCGCCTGGAGCTTTTGAAACAGTTAAGAACGAATGTCAGTCCTATTTTTACCCTTCTCCCCGATCCCGATAATAAAATAAATAAACTTTTTTCCGTTGTAGATTATGCAAACCCATCAATAGCAGCCTCTGATTATTCCGGTCAAACCCACCGTCTCTGGCCTCTTTCAGATAAAAATATTCAGGAAGGTTTAGCAAACTACCTCGCTCCCCAACCCCTGCTTATCGCCGACGGCCATCACCGCTATGAGACAGCTTTAAGCTATCACCAGGAGCAGGGAAAATCTCCCGGAGCAGGGTTTGTACTAACCATCATGGTCAGCATGAAAGATCCGGGGCTATTGGTCCTGCCCACACACCGACTGCTCAGTGGCCTGACTGCCGATCAAAAAGATACTATGTTTAAAATAATTGA
>SKZS01000169.1 GCA_007127255.1 Syntrophomonadaceae bacterium
AGCAGCACCGGGCGCTGGCCGATGTTGAAGGAGTTATAGCTTTACTTAACTGTGAAAACGGTTTGGACAAGACGTACTTTGTGGAAATAATTGGGCAACTTGTTAAATGGTAAACCATGCTACACCGAAAATGTGTCAACAACCCCGTCCCCCCGGCACCTTTTATGGTTAAATTACGGCAGGGTGGGATATGGCAGCCAGGGAAGACAGGTTAAACGCCTTGGTGTTTTAATAGTTGAGAAAAGTCTTCAGTAAAGCAAAAGAAAAACCCGCTTACCTTTGCGTTGTAAGCGGGTTTTAAATCACTGGGATTAAAGAGCCTATCGCCAAACTTTGTCCACGCGGTCATAACTGCCCAGTCTAAGGTCTTCCTTGGCTTCTTTCAGTTTATATTTTTCCACCTTTTCGGAAGCAGAGGTCCTGGGCATGTCTTGTACATATTCATAGTAGCGGGGAATCTTGAACGGCGCAAGCCGCTCTGCACAGTAATCGGACAGCTCCCCGGGAGGGATTGTCTCGGCAGACTCACCTTCCACCGGAATGATATAGGCTTTTACTTCTTCTCCCCTAATCTCATCCGGAACTGCAAGAACAGCAGCATCCTTGATTTTTGGATGAGAGATCAGAATGTTTTCTACCTCCATAGTCGAAATGTTTTCGCCCCCGCGCCTCACCATATCTTTTTTGCGGCCTTTAAAATACACATAACCATTTTCATCCATTACCACCAGGTCGCCGGAGTGGAACCATCCACCGCGGAAAGCATTTGCGGTGGCTTCAGGGTTTTTATAATAACCTTGCATTATACCCTTGCCCCGCAAAAGCATTTCGCCGACTTCACCGGGTGCGACATCATTGTCATTCTCGTCTACAACCCTGACTTCTCTTCCCCATACCGCTCGTCCGATGCAGCCCGAACCAACCAGGTGATCTGCTTCAAGCGGGACCATTAAATCACAACCGGTTTCTGTCATTCCGAAATTAGCCCTCCATACAACACCTGTTTTCTCCTCCAATTCCTTATGCAGGGAAGGCGGAATTACAGTGCAAGCCATTAACCTGATATTATGTTTTTCTTTAATATCTTCGGGCATAGTTTTGTAGAGCAGGTTGGCCATAATTGCATTGCACCAGGTCACTTGGTACTTGATTAAATATTCCCAGAAGCGGGTGGGGCTGAACTTCTTCATCAAAACCAGCTTTGCCCCTGACATCAGGCAGGCTACCAGGTTCCACTGGGGATCCATATAGTAAAAGGGTTGGGCGGTAAGCAGGCAGTCGGTTTCGGTTAACTCCGCGTAATTTACTACTTTACGGGCCAGGTACAGCCAGTAGGTTTGATCCTGCATACAGCCTTTAGGATATCCGGTAGTGCCGGAGGTAAAAAGAATCGAAGCCAGATCCTCGGGGGTAATATCTACAGACGGCGCAGCTGGCGGATCGCTTTTTAGAAGATCATCCAGGTTTAACACTTTATCACCGAAATCCTCTGTTCCATCGATGATCACCTGTTTTAAGCGGGGGCATTTGTCGCGGATGGCGGCAATAGTATCTTGATATAGTTCTGCAGTGGTAACCATAATCGTCAGCTCTGTATAGTTTAAGGCATACTGGGCGTCTTCCGAGCGGTAGGTGATATTTAATGGGACCATCACCGCTCCAATTGAGTAGCAGGCATAAGCTGTCACCGGGAAAAGCAGGATGTTGGGCAGCATTACCCCGACGAGGTCGCCTTTTTTTACCCCTCTGTCTGACAAAACATTGGCCATCCGATCAACTTCATCTTTAAATTTTTTAAAAGTTACAGTGCCTTCATTTTCTATTGTTAAAAGCTCTTTGTCCCCATAGCGACTTACTGCCTTATCAAGCAGGTCCCTTAAGCTTCTATCTATTGTCCAATCATACTTGCTGTCATCATGCATGCTTGTATCACACACCTTGTTATAAGTCTAATCTAGTTAACCGGCTAATTATTCCCTGCCGATTAAAGTCCGAGCAGCGCAGCAGCATTTTTGTAAAGCCACTTATCGACCACTTCTTCTTTTAATGGCAGTTCTTTTATCTCTTCAATTGTCCTTTCAATCGGCAGCAGCGGCCAGGAAGAAGCAAAGAGGACTTTATCCTGAATAACAGTATTGCCGTAATGCATAAGCTCACCCCAGCCTGTATTGGGCATGCCCATATAACGCGGTCGGACAGCAGCAATTTCAATATATACATTGGGATGCCGCCAGGCTACTCCCACCAGCTCGCTTACCCAGGGCCACCCCGGGGTCATTGCTATTATTTTTAACTCTGGGAAATCAACGGCTACATCGTCTATATAAGTAGGTCTGCCGTATTCCATCCGTGACATGGTGGAAAAGTTTATTGAGCAGTGCAGGTTAACCGGAACATTTAATTCCACGCATTTGCTATAAAGGGGATAGAAGCGGCGGTCGTTAGGCTTCAGGTGATATTCAAAAGGCTCCATAGCCAGGCCCTTAAGCCCCAGATCGCGCACCGCAAATTCCAGCTCGCGCACGGCGTCCATACCTTTGTATGGATCGGCTCCGGCAAAGCCTATGAAAAGATCGGGGTAATCCCTGGTTAATTCAGCTACAGATTCATTTTTCAGCTTGCGCTGGTAGGTGGTTTCAATATCTTTCGCTTTTACTACTGCTTTTTTAATCCCAATACTGTTAATGTAGCTGACAAAATCATCGACAGGTGCATCTATATGAGTGAGCAGGTCTTCCATCTGCCCCATATAGAGGTCTTTATAGCCCTCGAGGTACTTGGGAGGGTTTTTATAAAGTTCCATAAACGCCGGATGGGGAGGTGTTAATCCAAAGTCAATGATCATTTATTATTCTCCTTTTGCGCTGGTGTTGTTCTCAAGCGGCAGCAGTTGGTCCGGAGCCAAAACCGGCGGTGTCAGTTTTTCCTTTCGATATGTAAGCAGGCTGATTACGACCATAAACACAAAGCTGGTTATGCTTGCCGGGATAATAGCTTCAATGTTTGTTGGAATAACTAGGAATACCAGCATCACGATAGAACTGGCAATAATGCTGATCAAGGCTGCTATTTTTGTGGCTTTCTTCCAGAATAAGGCGAAAATAACAGGGAAGAAAAGGCCTGCTACAAATATTCCGTAAGCGATCATCATAATCCAGAATATGCCGCTGAAAGTCAGAGCAAACAATACGCCAACCAGGCCTATGGCCAGCGAGGCGATACGAGAGATACGCAGCTCTTCGGCATCGCTAAGTTCTTTCCTGGTAAATGCCGGTACAAGGTCTTTTGCCACAATTACTGCAGCAACCAGCAGACAGGTGCTGGCTGTAGACATAGCAACCGCAAAGAGAGCGGTGAGCCCAAGGCCGGTAATTCCCGCTGGCAGGTAATGGGCAATCATCATGGGAAGGATTCCATCTGCATCGCCATATTCAGCAACAATGTTGGGGTATAGCGTCACTCCGGCTATCCCGAGTAAAACGACTATGATGCTAAAATAAAAGTAGATTCCGCCGCTGATCAGTGGGCTCCACCTGGCAACCTTAACATCCTTGGCCGACATGACACGCTGCCAGATTGACTGGTCTATTATAACACCGGGGATGTATGTAAAAAGCAAACCGATGATCAGGGTAATCGGCACCCCTCTAAACAAATCGAACATCCGGGGTTCAAGCCGGACGGATAGTTCAGAAAAGGACACGTCACCGCTGGCAAAAACCATAATCGGCAAAACAATGGCCACTACCGGGATCATGATGCCGAATTGGAGCAGGTCGGTGAAAGCAACTGCATAAAGGCCGCCCATGGTTGTGTAGAAAACTAAAATTACCCCGGCAATCAGGATGGCAAGCTGGTAGCTAATTCCCATTGGTTCTCCGGCAAGCTGGAAGACGATACCCATAGCAATAAACTGGGCTCCAAAAATAGATATTACAGCAAGGATTAAAACTACTGCAGAAATCTGGCGAACCCTTCGACCGAACCTTTTTTCCAGAACATCCGGGACTGTCCAGCTAGTTGTCCTGCGCAGCTTGTGGGCGATAAAGAGGCTGAAGATAATATAACCGATAAAAATAGCAATCGGTGACCACATGATTCCAATTCCATACTCGAAAGCTGTTCCAGCCTTACCCATCGCTGCTGATGCTCCGATCATGGTGGCAACAAGGGTTCCTATAGTAACCGGCCAGCCCAGAGAACGCCCGGCAAGGGCATAATCTTTTTTGCCCTTAATTTTTCTGTAAGAAAAATAACCGATTACAATGACTGCAACGAAGTAAAGTAAAAAAACAACTGTATCAAATGTTCCTATCATCATTTGACCTCCTTTAAGGTATTTTGCTTTTACAGCAATATAGAATATATACGCAAATGATATGCCAGTTACTATAATGCGAAAAAACCGCAGAGCAGGGCTTTCTTCGTGCTCTACGGAAAGAAGATGTTTAGATTTTAAACGTCGGTGTTAACTTTTTTAACTGGAAGTTTATTTGACTAGTTGCTGCTTCTAAGTTTGTTCCACAGAGTGGTTCGGCTGATGCCCAGTTTATCAGCCAGCTGCTCGCGGCTTTGATTGTTTTGTTTTTTTAGCTTGTTTATTATTTGCCGCTCCATGTTGCTCAGGGTATCGACTTTAACTACGATATGTTTGTCCTGGTCTTGAACGTCATAAAGCTGTCTTTCGTCTTCTGATCCCAGATTATCATGAATTAAGCTACCTAATGTATTGCTAAGCTGTCCGGCATCGGTATTTTTTGTAAGGACAACCAACCGTTCGATCAGGTTTTCAAGCTCTCTCACGTTTCCGGGCCAGCTATAACCGGCCATAAGCCTCGTAGTCTCTTCACTCAAGGCAGGTAAATCGCGGCCGCTGAATTTTTTGTAGAAAAACGAGGAGAGAAGCATTATATCTTCCGGTCGGTCACGTAAAGGTGGTATATTCAAGTTAAGCACATTAAGGCGGTAATATAAGTCCTGCCGGAATTTCCCCTCCCGGGTCATGCTGAGCAAATCACGGTTTGTAGAAGCGATAACCCGGACTTCCACCATGGTCAATTCATCATTGCCAATCCTGCGCACCGCTTTTTCCTGCAGCACCCTGAGGAGCTGAGCCTGGAGATGAAGCGGTATTTCCGAGACTTCGTCCAAGAGCAGGGTCCCCCCGTGGGCGATTTCAAACAGCCCGGGCTTCCCTCCACGTCTGGCTCCTGTAAAAGCCCCCTCGCTGTAGCCAAAAAGCTCGCTTTCAAGAAGGGTGTCAGGAATAGCCGCACAGTTTACAGAGACAAAGGGGCCGTTTTTCCTGACCCCTGTTTGATGTATGCTATGGGCGAAAAGCTCTTTACCTGTTCCGCTTTCCCCGCTCAGTAAAACAGTTGCTTCGGCCTCAGCAAAGCTTTGAGCAAAAGAAATGGTTTTTTTTATACTGGGTGACTGTCCAAGTATCTCATCGAAGCTGTGGCGGGCAACAAGGCCTTTTGCATAAAGTTCCTGGCGGATTCTGGCTTCCATCTGTTGGATTTTTGCAATCGGGTGCATCGTCATAATAATTCCCCGGAAATTTTTGTCGTGCGAGAGGGGAATGGTGTTTATTAGCAACTTGCTCTGGTGGACCCGAAAAACCTTGTTGACAAGCTGATTATTATCTTCAACTGCCCTGACCAATTCGCTTTCAAGCCCCTCAAGGGTTGAAATGGATCTGCCAGTACAGCTATTATTATTCTGCAGCCTGAGCATTCTTTCCGCTGACCGGTTTAAATGACTGATTCTCTGTTTATCATCAAAGACAACAAGACCATGCTCGTAGTTATCAATAATTTTTCTCATAAAAAGATTTGATTCCCTGTCTTTTTCGCGAAGGTTGGCAATTTCTTTGGCCCTGGCCATTGCTTCGGCAACAGCTTCATATTTGGAGTCAATGAATACTCCGCGAAGGCCTTTTTCCTCTGCCATTACCATTACATCATTGTCGGGAGCTACGACCGTATCTATTCCCTCTTGGCAGGCTATTTCCAACTGTTCGGTCAGCATCTCCAGGTCACAGTAGTAATAGCTCTTTATCGTTCCAATGCCTATTAATTCAATCATTGCTTCAAGATCGTAGGAATTCATGCGGTGGACATGATCTATGTAGGCCAGCTTATGGCTTAACTGACTGGCCTGGGAGAGGGCTTGCATAATGTCGAAGGCAGTAACCTGGATCAGGATTACCGGAGTGGAAAGGTTATTTCGCAGGTATACTCCGGTTGGTCCCCGGCTGATGATGCAATCTATACCACTTTGCTCATATTCTATGGCGGTTTTTAAAGCATCAACCATTGATTTGTTTACTACTTCTATTTCTACATTTTTTTCTGCTGCCACCTTTTTGGCCAGGGGTGCCAGTCCCTCATATGAGGCCACCATTAAAACTTTGGGTCTGTTGCTCAAAACAAACACCTCCCTTGGTTGAATAATTCGATGCCGTAACAGATTAATCCTTGTAAAATTTTTAACATTCTTTTATTTTATGTGAAAAATAATTGATGAGAAAAGATTGAACCTTTGGCACTATTCAGGTTCATTGCCAAACGGCAAAGAAAAATCAAAAAATTTTCAATATATTAATAAAGCAGGGAGGAAAAGAAGCGTTTATCTTTAAATATAATATAGCACTGATAAATATGGAGGGTAAAATATAACAGCTATTAATGGGGTGATGCCGGAATGATCAGAAAATCAGGTTTTCATTCGCGGATGTTATTATTAAAGATATTTCTTGTCATTGTTGTTGTAATTTCTGCAGCTGCTTTAATAATCTTTTCTCCGGGAAGTTTTGCCCGGGAAGAGAGTGAAGAATCGGATAAGAAAATAGCCGTGGCAATGCTCAGCCAGGAAACCTGTACTTTCTCACCGGTGTCGACCACATTGCAGGATTTTAAAGATGCCGGCCTTTTTTACGGAGAAGATATTCTAGATCATGCCCGGGAGGAACAAATGGTCCTGGGCGGATTTTTACAGGCCGTCGAAGATTCGGGCGGGGAAAAAATAGTGCCCCTGGTCAGGGCCCGGGCAGTCCCGAGCGGCCCTATTGAAAGAAATGTATATGAACGGTTTAAAAGTGAAATCCTCCAGGGGCTCGAAGAGGCCATGCCTTTGGACGGTGTCTATCTGGCCCTGCACGGGGCCATGGGCGTAGAAGGGCTTCATGACCCCGAAGGGGATCTTCTAACAGAGGTGCGAAAAATTGTCGGTGATGAGATACCGGTGGGGGTCTCCTTTGATCTGCACGCGAATGTCACTCCCAGAAGGGTGGAAATGGCCGACTTTATTGTGGGCTATAAAACCAATCCGCACCGCGACCATTACGAAACCGGTTACCTGTCAGGTGAAATTCTTGCCCGCACCATGCGCGGTGAGGTAAAACCGGTAATGGGGTTCTCTAAGATGCGCCTGCTTAAGGGAGGCGGGTTAAATATTGACTTCTTGCCCCCAATGTACTCAATTTTTCAGCGCATGCACCAGATGGAAGGA
>SKZS01000150.1 GCA_007127255.1 Syntrophomonadaceae bacterium
ATGTAACTGCCCGGATTAAACAGCAGGTTACACGTCACCTGGAAAGGTTGGCCGAACCTGACGGTATTGACTTTTTAAGCAGTTATTTGCCCTACTTCTTCAACCAGGGAGCATCGCTGCTTGATTACCTGCCCCCTGAGTTTATTGTTTGCCTCGAGGATCCGGAAGTGGTCAGGGAAAGGGCAGTCAGCCTGCGCCGTGAACTTGATAGTTACTTCAGCAGCGCCCTGGTCGAAGGAGAATTGCTTCCTCCCGAACAAGAGCTGTTGTGGAATGCAGAAGAGCTATTTTCACGGCTATCATGTCCCTTGATTGGCACAACTCTTTTTGCCGAAACGGGGGGGTTATTTGAAAGAGACAGTTTATTTACTCTTGAATCAAAAAGTGCCCCTTATTACCACGGACAGTGGGAGCTTTTCAAAAACGATTACCGGAGTTTAATCAGAGATGGTTACAGCGTTTACTTTCTTGCCGAATCTGAGGATCGGGGCAGGCAGCTATTAAGCCATATTTCAGAGCAGAATATTACTGCAGAAAAACATATTAGTGCCAAATTTGAAGACGGAGAGTTTTCAAAACTACAATTAATTACAGGCAGTCTCGAAGAAGGGTTTATTATTCCGGGGCTTCGTTTGGCGGTTATTACAGAGGGCAACCTGCTTCCTGTCCGCAAGAAAAAAAGGCGTTTAAGTCAGACAGAAGGTATCAGGCTCAGCGATTACCGGGAACTAATTAACGGTGATTATGTTGTTCATGAGCAGCACGGTATCGGCAAATATTTAGGGTTAAATACTCTAGAAGTCGGTGGTGGTAAACGTGACTACCTGCTGCTAAAATACAGAGGCAGTGATAAACTGTTCATACCTGTTGACCAGGTGGGGTTAATTCAAAAGTATTCAGGCGGAGATGGGCCTGCGCCGCGTTTACACAGCCTGGGTGGCGCTGAGTGGCAACGCCTGAAGAGCAAAGTTAACCAGTCGGTTGAAGAGTTGGCCCGGGAACTTTTGGCCCTCTATGCAGCAAGGCAGGCGATTGATGGTTACAGCTTTGGCCCGGATCATCCCTGGCAGCAGGAATTTGAAGCTCACTTTCCCTTCGAGGAAACCCCTGATCAGTTGAAGGCTGTTGAGGATGTTAAAGCTGATCTTGAAAAAAAACACCCGATGGACCGCCTGGTCTGTGGCGATGTAGGCTATGGAAAAACTGAAGTAGCGATGCGGGCAGCATTTAAAGCAGTTCTGGAAGGAAAGCAGGTTGCTTTTCTGGTTCCAACCACTGTTTTGGCTCAGCAGCATTACCGTACGTTTAAAGACAGGTTTAATGGGTTTCCTGTTAAAATTGCCCAGATCAGCCGTTTTATTTCACCGGCCAGGCAAAAAGAAATAATAAAAGATCTGACCTCAGGAAAAATAGATATTATTATCGGTACCCACCGTCTCTTGTCAAAAGATATTCGATTTCATGATCTCGGGTTGCTGGTTATTGATGAGGAGCAGCGATTTGGAGTGCGGCAGAAGGAAAAGTTGAAGCAGCTCAGGTTAGAAGTAGACACCCTGGCGATGACTGCAACACCAATTCCAAGGACCCTGCACCTTTCCCTGGCCGGGGCCAGGGATTTCAGTATTATCGATACGCCACCGGAAGATCGTTATCCGGTTCAGACTTATGTCCTCGAGTATTCAGAAAACCTTGTTCGTGATGCCGTGCAGCGTGAGCTTAGCCGTGGTGGCCAGATATTTATCGTTTTTAATCGAGTTGAGCGCATTGATGCTTTTGCTGAAAGAATTCAAAAACTTTTTCCGGATGTTTCAATTGCTGTCGGTCATGGTCAGCTGCCGGAAGCTTCTCTTGAACAAATCATGACAGATTTTCAGGAGGGCAGGCATCAAATTCTGGTCAGCACTTCAATTATAGAATCCGGTCTTGATATTCCCAATGTAAACACGTTAATAATATATGAATCTGATCGCTTCGGACTGGCCCAGTTATACCAGATCCGGGGTCGTGTTGGCCGTTCAAACCGTCTTGCCTATGCTTACTTAACTTACCGCAAAGATAAGGTAGTTTCTGAGACAGCAAAAAAAAGGCTGAAAGCGATTAAAGAGTTCACCGAACTAGGCTCGGGATTTAAAATTGCCCTTCGTGACCTTGAAATCAGGGGAGCCGGAAATATATTAGGGGCCGAGCAGCATGGATTTATTGCCGCGGTGGGCTTTGATCTATATGTCAGGTTATTAGATCGGGCTGTGGCAGAATTAAAAAATGAGAAGAGCGAACAAAAAGTAAATCCGCGCCTTGAATTAAGTATTAATGCCCACCTGCCTTCTTCGTATATTAACGCCCAGGATCAAAAGGTAGATATATATCAGCGCATTTACAGTAGCCTTAATCCTGAAGAGCTTAAAGAACTTGAGGAGGAACTGGCTGATCGCTATGGTGTCCCGCCTGATCCGGTAAAAAACCTGCTGGAGGTGGCCATGCTGCGTACGGACGCTGCTCAATTAGGAATAGAGCTTATTTCCCAGCAGCAGGGTAATATTATGATCTATTTTGCGGTCGGGCGTACAGTCGATTTAAATGATTTAAAGAGGTCTAATGTTTATAATCCAGCCGGCATCAAGATTTCATCCCGCAAACCGCTTGTCTTGAAAATTAAAGGGGCTGCAACTTCAGCATCCCTGCTCGGTGACCTGCGTAGTTTATTGAAGTATTTATTGAATGAGCGAGTTGAGCCTGCCGGGGCAGGAAAATTTCGGCATCAGTAGATGCTGTCTGCGATAACTGTTATAATGACAGGAAACCGGGAGTGAAAAAAATTATCTTATAGACGGCCGCTTATACATAACTACCTGTTCGGGTATAAATAAAGAAGGTACAATTATTGTCTGAAAGCAGTAAAACATTTATAAAAGGTGCCACAATTCTGGCGGTGACCGGGATATCTGCCCGTATTATTGGGGCGGTATTTAGAATTGTCCTCGCCGCCATACTGGGCGATGAAGGCATCGGTCTCTATATGTATGCTTACCCGATTTATTCAACACTGCTGGTGGTTTCCACAGCGGGAATACCGGTTGCCCTCTCTAAACTGATGGCTGAAAACATAGCGCTTAAAGATTACCGCGAAGCTTTAAGGGTTTTCAGAGTCGCCTTATTTATCCTTACATTAACCGGCCTTGTAATTACCCTGGTTCTTCTGCTGGGAGCAGAATTTTTTTCTGCTTCAGTGGTAAAAGATATGGAAGCGGTTTATCCGCTGATGGCGATATCTCCAGCTATATTTTTTGTTACCGTTATGGCTGCCCTGCGTGGTTTTTTCCAGGGGCAGCAGAATATGTTGCCAACAGCGGCGTCACAACTTTTAGAACAGCTGGTCAGGGTAGGTTTTTCAATTTTCCTGGTTCTGCTGCTTCTGCCAGTTGGTTTGGAGTATGCAGCGGCAGGCGCTACTTCGGGCGCAGCGGCTGGAGGATTAGCCGGACTGTTTTTCCTTGGCATATTTTACTGGCGTAAACGGGGTCGTTTTTTGAAGTTGTCTGATCAACAGCAGGAGCATAAGCCTGCGTCGGTCGGCCGCATTATCCACCGAATATTCAGTCTTGCCATACCGGTAACTATTGGTGGGTTGGTTGTTCCACTGATCTCCCTGATTGACCTGGCCGTAGTTCCGCGGCAGTTGCAGGCTGCCGGCTTTGATCTGGAGACAGCCCGGGCTCTATACGGTCAGCTAACAGGAATGGCCGGCCCGGTTGTATACTTTCCTAATGTAATAGCGCTGGCGCTTAGCATTAGCCTGGTCCCTGCTATTTCCGAAGCTTTTGCCCTCCGTGACAGGAACCTTATTCAAAGTCGTACTGCCATTGCCGTGAAGCTAACTGTTTTCTTTTCGCTTCCATCTGCGCTAGGTCTCTATATTTTAGCTGAACCAATTACCGTTCTGCTTTTCAATAATGCTGCAGCTGGTTATTCCCTTGCCTATATGTCATGGTCAGTTATTCCACTCTGTATCTATGTAACAACGACGGGACTGCTGCAAGGACTCGGTCGGCCCATTGTTCCGGCTTTGAATATGCTCTACGGTGGTATTGTGAAAACTATTCTTGCCTGGTTCCTTACGGCGCTACCAGAATTAAATGTTGGAGGGGCCGCACTGGCTTCAGTGATCGGCATCGGAGTAGCTGCTGCTCTAAACCTTTACCATGTTAACCGCTTTACAGGCTGGCGAGGCAGTTTGCGTGAACTAGTAGTACTGCCGGGTATTGCTGTTTTGGCCATGTCAGTTTTTGTGTATGCAACCTACAGTCTAATTAACAATTTTGCCGAACCCCTGATGTCTGCCGGATGGCTGAATGCCGCTGCTACGCTCTTGGCTATCCTGATCGGTATAGCTGTTTACAGCCTTATTCTACTGGTTATCGGAGGATTAAGCAAAGAAGAGTTAACAATGATTCCATTTGTCGGGTCGCATCTGGCAGCGTTTGCCAGGCGTTTTCGCCTGATCAAGGGCTGATATTGGAGGGAATAGATGATGAGTAAAATAATTATAATTGGTCTGGGTCCGGGAAACCCCGGGCATATTACTCATGAAGCCCATAGCTACCTGGTCAGCGGGCGGCCATTGTTTTTTCGGACGCTTATTCACCCTTCTGCCCGATATTATGCTGTGAAAGGAAAAAGGGCCGGTTCGTTTGATTTTCTTTACGAACAGGGCAGCGGTTTTGAGCAGGTATACCAAAAGATAACAGGCCGTCTTGTGAAAGCTGCCCGCCGCCATGGCACTATTTGCTATGCAGTTCCCGGTCATCCTTCAGTCGGGGAGGCAACTGTGGAAAGATTACGCAGAATATGTCCCCCTTTGCGAATAAAACTAAGGGTCGTAGAAGGAATGAGTTTTCTTGAGCCCCTTTTAAGCGCTCTTAAAATAGATCTTTTAGATGGTGTCACAGTATACGATGCCCTGGCCCTTGATCGTCTCAAAGAGCCAAGCTCCAATCATCTCATTATTGCCCAGGTTTATAACAGACAGCTGGCTTCCCGGACAAAGCTGAGGTTAATGGAACTATACCCGGAAGATTATCCGGTTGTTGTCGTGCGCGCCTCAGGGATGAAAAAAGAACAAGTTTGGAAAACCACTATCTATGAACTTGATCGCAAGGCAGCTTTCAATCATTACACAACTCTCTATTTGCCTCCTTCTCAGCACTGCAGCATTGGCGATTTAAAAGAAATTATGAGCAAACTGCGATCTGAAAATGGCTGCCCCTGGGATAAGAAGCAGACACACCATAGTTTGCGACAGTACTTAATCGAAGAGGCCTATGAAACGGTAGCAGCAATAGATGATGGTGATGATATTGCCCTGCAGGAGGAACTGGGCGATGTTTTACTGCAGGTTGTCTTTCACAGCCAGATAGCCCGGGAAGAAAACCGTTTTAATTTTGACCAGGTGGTAGAATCAATTGCAGAAAAGTTAAATAGGCGGCATCCACATGTATTTGGCACAGATAAAGCTGATAATGCAGCACAGGTAAAAGTTCTATGGGAACAAATTAAGTCGGATGAACGAAACAGTCAGGAACCTTCTACTGTAATATCCATCGACCATGCTTTGCCCGCTCTTTTAAAAGCTTACAAAATGCAAAAACGTGCCGCTGATGCAGGTTTTGACTGGCCATGTATTCAGGGGCCTTTAGAAAAGGCCAGGGAAGAATTGGCCGAATTGGAAGAGGCGTTCGAGTCAAATAATAAAAAGGCAATAGAAGAAGAACTAGGCGATTATCTTTTTACAATAGTCAATATTGCCCGCTTTCTGGAAGTTAATCCTGAATTGGCGCTCGGTAAAACAATTTCTAAATTTGTTGATCGTTTCGGGTATGTGATGCAAAAAGCGGAACAATCTGGTCGACCGGTCTCTTCATTTTCTCTGGAAAAATTAGATCAATGGTGGGAAGAAGCTAAAAAAAACAGGAAAATGCGCAAATATAGCAGGAATCTTCGACAAAAAAGCGAATAAACTCTACATAAAGGATCAATATTATGTATGAGGAGGGCTTTAAACAGTGAATAAGTCTGAATTGGTAGATCAGGTTGCAGAGAAAACGGAAATGTCCAAAAAGGATAGTGAAAAGGCGGTAAAGGCTGTATTAGACAGTATTACTGATGGACTTGTCAAAGGCGATAAGGTTCAGTTGGTCGGGTTCGGAACTTTTGAAGTTAGAAGCCGAAAGGCACGTGAAGGACGCAATCCTGCAACAGGAGAAAAGATTAACATACAGGCTCTGAAAGTTCCTGCTTTTAAGCCCGGTAAAGCTTTAAAAGAAAAAATCAAGTAAGCAAAACGGAAAATTTTCACGGATTTGTTATCTATTCCCCCCATCCCCCCATAACGGGGGGTTTTTCCTGTGGGGAACAGATTGGATTGCCGGTAACGGTTAATCTTCATTACTATTTGCAGCAGGAGTAAGTTGGCTTGTGTCGAAGAATTTATTAAAATATTGCAATTCTGAAGAGCTGTGGTTACCGTGAATATTAAACGCAATAAAGCGAAAAAGTCAATTTCAAGATTTCCCCGACAACATCGGGAAAACAGGTATAGTCTGTACAGATTGATCAGCTCACTTGGGATTTTCATTATTATCGCGCTGGCTTTGATAATCGGAGTTCAATACTTTCAAAAGCTTAAGATCGAACAAGAACTGGCAGAATATGAATTCAGATTGCAGGAGTATGAGCAGCGTCAGGCTGATTTGAAGCTGGAGATAGAACGGTTGCAGGAAACTGATTATATAGAGGCTCTGGCCCGCGAAAGACTGGGATTGGTTAAACCGGAGGAAGTGATCTTTCAGTTAGAGGATTGACAATTATACAAATAAAGGTATAATAAGCTTAGTTTTGAAGTAATTATAGGCAAGGAGGAGTTTTTTATCAAGAAAGAGATAGTTGTGGGAAGTATTGTGGAAGGAGTGATTACCGGCATTACAAAATTCGGCGCATTCGTTGAACTGCCCGGTGGAACAACAGGTCTGGTACACATATCCGAGATAGCGGATGAGTATGTAAAAGACATTAATGAGTTTTTCAAGAAAGCAGATAAAGTAAAGGTTAAAGTGCTTAATATAGAAAACAACGGTAAAGTTGGTCTTTCTATCCGGCAGGCGGAGGAAGGCTATAAGCCGCAAACTAAAAACAGCAAGAGCAAGCCGGCAGTTGTTAACAAAGCATCATTTGAAGACAAAATGAATCGTTTCCTTAAGGAAAGTGACGAGCGGTTGCTGGACTTAAAACGTAATACTGAATCTAAAAGAGGCGGCCGCGGTTCTTTTCGGGAAGCATTTTAAATAGATTAAACAAATAATGCAGATCAAAAGGCACTCTGATTCAGGGTGTTTTTTTATCTTTATAGCGGTTAGGTTGTGATCACTATTGATGCAACTGGAGAAAGTAAGCAGCTTTATTAAGAAGCACCATCTGATTAACAAAGGCGATACTGTGATTGTTGCTGTATCAGGGGGTCCGGACTCGGTTTGTCTTCTGGATATTCTTTGCAGGCTAAAGGATGAATTTGAATTAAAATTGATCGTTGCTCATCTGAATCACGGTCTGAGGCCGGAGGCGCAGCTTGAAGCAGTTGGCGTGGAAAAAATGTCTAAAGCCCGGGCTATTCCGTTTGAAACAAAAACAGTTAATATTCGAACTTACAAAAAAGAGCTGGGCCTTTCAGAGGAAGAAGCCGGTCGAAAAGCGCGTTACGACTTTCTCTTTGACACGGCCGGAAAACACAGGGCTTCCAGGATTGCCACCGGTCACCATCTTGATGATCAGGCCGAAACAGTTTTGCTTAATATTATCAGGGGAACAGGTGTGGATGGGCTGGCCGGGATGCTGCCTAAACGCAGTGGAGATGACTTTCAACTGGTAAGACCCTTGCTTTGTCTCAGGCGCAGTGAAATTGAAGAGTATTGTCGTGATAACAAACTGCAAACTTTTACAGATAGCAGCAACCTGGAAACCGATTACACCCGAAATCGGCTTCGTTTAGAGCTTATTCCCCAATTGGAAGCACAATATAACCCCCGCATCAGGGAAGCGCTATTCAGTCTTGCGTCACTGGCAGCTGATGATCGGCGGTTTTTAAGGAATCTTGCCTGGAAGCAGCATCATAAACTGGCAAAATTCCAGGAAGGAAAAACAGTTATAGATCGTCAAGGTTTAATGGCCCTGCCTGCTGCGTTAAGGGGCAGGGTTTTGCGGATTGCTATGAATAATCATGTCACTGCAAAATATCTTGGCAAAAAGCATATTGAACAGCTTTTGAGTGCTGTCGGAAGGGGACAAACCGGTAAATATCTGTCCATTCCCGGTGGAGTAACAGCATACTGTTCTTATAATAAATTAGTTTTATATGATGAATCACGTAAAAAGCAAAAAAAGTTTATAGAAGTGCCCCTTAAGGTTCCCGGCAAAACATATTTACCGCATGGTTTAGTGATCTCCGCTTCAATTGAGGATGTTCATTACCTAGCCTGGCCGACCAGTTCATATCGGGCCTATCTTGACCTGGACAAAATCCCACCGGGTCCCATAAAAATTCGAACACGCTGGCCGGGAGCCCGGTTTTACCCGCACGGTTCAGCAGGCAGTAAAAAACTGAAAGACTTTTTAATCGATCAAAAAATTCCTTCTGATCGACGCGATGTTCTGCCCCTTGTAACTGTGGGAAACGAAATTATCTGGGTAGCCGGAATAAGAATTGCTCACCCTTACCGGGTTACTGATCAAACCAGGGCGGTATTGGTTCTTGAATGCAAGTTTCTAAAACGTAAGCGAAAAACGGACTTGAAAAATGGCAAAGGTGGTAGACATAATGACGAATGAATCGTTTGAAGTGCTTATTACCGCAGAACAGATTGAAGAAAGAGTAAAAGAACTGGCAAAGGAAATATCAGAAGATTATAAAGAAAAAAAACCTCTGTTGATTGGGGTTCTGAAAGGAGCAGTTGTTTTTTTAAGTGACTTGATTCGTGAAATTGATGTAAGTTTAGAAATTGATTTCATGGCAGTATCCAGTTATGGCTCTGATACAGCTTCGTCTGGTATAGTACGCATCCAAAAAGATCTTGATCAAAGCATTAAGGATAAAGATATTCTTATCGTCGAGGACATTCTAGATACCGGGTTGACCCTGAGTTACCTTTTTGAGAACCTGAGAAGCCGTCAGCCTAACTCTATAAAAGTAGTGACCCTGCTTGACAAGCCAGAACGCAGAAGAGTAGAATTTAAAGCCAATTACTGTGGGTTTGAGATCCCCGACCGCTTCGTAGTCGGTTATGGCCTGGACTTTGATGAAAAATATCGCAATTTAAACGACATATGCATTCTCGATGCTTGAAAGGTTTTCGTGAAAGGTTTTCGAGGTTTACGAAATTCATTTTATTGCTTCTGAATGTCCGGTATGTTAGAATAGACGTTAGGCTTTAAAGCCTTTAATAGAAAGGGGGATTGTTTCTTGAGCCCATTTTTGAGACAAATAACTTTCTACCTGGTCATAGCCCTGGTAGTTTTTGCCTTGCTGGCTACATTTAATACCGGCAGTGTGCCGGAGGAGATAAGCTATAATCAATTTATTGCAAAAGTTGAAAGAGGCGAAGTGGAAAAAGTTGAAACCCATGGTGGCGAAGTCGAAGCTGTGCTTGTTGACGGCACCATAATCAATACTTACCGGCCTGAAGATCACAACCTGACTGATCTTTTATTGGAAAATAACGTTGCTCACTATCCGCACGACGCTCGCACGCCTCCCTGGTGGCAGAGTGCCCTGACCTACATGATTCCGTTTTTACTGATTATCGGTATATTTTTCTTTTTCATGCAGCAATCGCAGGGTGGCGGCAATAAAGTTATGAACTTTGGTAAAAGCAAAGCTCGCCTTCAGGAAAGCGATAAGAAAAAAGTCACTTTTGAAGATGTGGCAGGCGCTGATGAAGAGAGAGCTGAACTATCCGAGGTAGTAGACTTTCTGAAAGATCCACGCAAATATATCGAAATAGGAGCGCGTATACCGAAGGGAATTCTTTTGGTAGGACCGCCGGGTACAGGAAAAACTTTGCTGGCCAGGGCTGTTGCCGGCGAGGCCGGAGTGCCCTTTTTTAGCATCAGTGGTTCTGATTTTGTGGAAATGTTTGTTGGTGTTGGAGCTTCCCGTGTAAGAGATATGTTTGAAAATGCTAAAAAGAATTCTCCCTGTATTGTTTTTATCGATGAAATTGATGCTGTCGGCCGTCAGAGGGGAGCCGGCCTTGGTGGTGGACACGATGAAAGGGAACAGACCCTGAATCAGCTCCTTGTCGAGATGGATGGCTTTGATGTTAATGAAGGAATCATTATTATTGCTGCTACCAACCGCCCTGATATTTTAGATCCGGCGCTGCTCAGGCCGGGACGTTTTGATCGTGAAATATCGGTTGTACTGCCCGATGTTAACGGACGGACTGATATTTTAAAGGTTCATTCCAAGAACAAGCGAATTTCTGAAGGTGTTGATATGAAAGTACTCGCCCGTGGCACTCCCGGTTTCACAGGTGCCGATCTTGAGAATGTAGTTAATGAGGCTGCATTATTAACAGCACGATCCAATAAAAAAAGGATCGGGATGAAAGAGTTGGAAGAAGCAGTTGAAAGGGTAGTGGCCGGCACACAAAAGAAGAGCCGGGTAATCAGTCCCTTTGAAAAGAAAATAGTTGCCTACCATGAAGCGGGACATGCTTTAGTCGGATATCTGCTGCCCCATACCGATCCCGTGCATAAGGTATCGATTATTCCACGCGGTCGCTCCGGTGGTTACACCCTGATGTTTCCTGAAGAAGATCGTTACTATATGACCAAGACTGAACTTCTCGACAGGATTAGTACATTACTCGGTGGCAGGGTTGCCGAAAAATTGGTGTTAAAGGATATAAGCACAGGCGCGCAGAACGATCTTGAACGGGCTACATCTATTGTCCGCCAGATGATCATGGAATACGGTATGAGTGATACTCTAGGACCAATTACCCTTGGTCGGAAACAGGACCAGGTGTTTCTGGGCAGAGATTTAGGCAGAGATCGTGATTACAGTGAAGAAATTGCAAAATCTATCGATCAGGAAATTCGTAAGACAATTGACGATTGCTATCAAAGAGCCCAGGATATCCTGGAAAAAGAAAGTTCCAAGTTAGAGTTGATAGCCCAGGCCCTGATTGAAAGAGAAACGCTTGATTCCGATGAGATAAAAGCATTGGTTGAAGGAAGAGAATTACCACCTTTAGTGGAAGAGATTGTTGATCAAGATGATCAAGGCGACTCCGCAGACGAACAGGATGAAATTGAGAAAGATTCTGACCAGGATAAAGCTGAAACTGAACAAGTCGAAGCTGATACGGAGAAAAAAGAAAACGAAGCTGTTGAAGCAGAGTCCATAAAAGTATCAAAGAAAAAAGAAGACCGCCGCGCTTCTTTTCAGCAACAGAAAAAGCAAAAAGAAGAACCAAATAAAGATCATTAAGAGAACCTTCGGGTTCTTTTTTTGTTTTTAATTATCGCGAACCGGTTATTCTGCAATAATATGATGCGGCATTTTTGTAAAATAGCTTCTCATAGTTTTCGTCGGGCAGGTCGAGTTCCAGGATACGGGTAATGCCGTTTTGAGGTGGCTCCAATATAAATGGATAGTCACTACCGTAAATAAAGCGGTCCGGATAGGCAAGCATCAACTCTTTTATTTCTCCCAATGGTGGAATAAAGTCCTGATTCTGAAAAACAAAGGATGTATCCAGCATAAGACCATCATATTGATCAAATAAGAAGCTGTACTTACGAAGGTCGTGCAGACCCAGGTGAGGTATAATCAAGTTTAATCCGGGATGGCGCTTCAATACTTTGGAAATGCCCTCGACTCCAAGATAATCTTTATATGGCAGTGGAAAGTTGCTGGCATGGATTATGATCCCTTTTGAACGTTCAGATACTGCCTCATAAACATAATCTAGTTTTGCATCATCTGGTCGGCATTGCTGAACCAGGCAGTGAAGCTTCATGCCCGGAAAATTGTATAGGTCTAAACACTCGATTATAACTTCATTAAAGTCAGGATCAAGAGGGTGAATAGCTCCAAATGGCTTGAGTCGTGAGTTTTTCAGGCAAAAAGCTGCTAACCAGCTGTTTAATTGGCGCGAAAGGCCGGGTTTATGGGTGTAAGCCAGGGCAAAAGCCTGTTCTACTCCCGTGGATAACAAATCTTGTATTAATGAGTCCGGATTGGTTGAAAACGGCAGGGGCCAACCATAACGGTGTTGAAAGAATGCAAAAACTGCTTTCATCAACTTTTCCGGAAATATGTGAATATGGCTGTCCCAGAGCGGGACGGTTGTATTTTTGCCGGCTTCCAGGATTAAGATTCCTTTCTGTTAATAGGTTTAAGCTAAAATTGGATTAATTCTATACTAGTATATCATATGATTATAAGGAGAGATTTGTAATGGCTGCCGGTTTAACCGATATTTCCGGAATAAAGGTTGGAGTTTACACAGATACCAGTGCTGTTACCGGTGTTACCGTAGTGCTTGTTGAAGATGGGGCCAGGGCCGCTGTGGAAGTCCGGGGATCTGCTCCCGGCACGAGGGAAACCGATCTGCTGCGTCCGGGCCAACTGGTTGGCGAAATGCAGGCAGTTGTTTTAGCTGGTGGCAGTGCTTTTGGTTTGGATGCTGCTTCAGGTGTTACTGCCTACCTGGAAGAAAAAGGCTGTGGGTTTCCGGCAGGTAATTATTATGTGCCGATTGTACCTGCAGCAGTACTCTTTGATCTGTTTATAGGTGATGGTAAGGTACGACCCGATGCAGCTATGGGCCGCAGAGCTTGCATGGCTGCTACTGCTGATCCTGTTCAGGAAGGCTCGGTTGGCGCCGGAACAGGGGCAACAGTTGCTAAAATATATGGCACCGCCTGGTCTGTTAAGTCCGGCCAGGGATCAGCTGCCGTTCAAAAAGGGGAATTGATAGTTGCCGCCTTAGTTGCGGTCAATGCCTTTGGTGATATCTTTGATCGCAAAGGCAAATTACTGGCCGGGCCGCGCAATCCTGAGACCGGTAAAATGGATTTAACCACAGAGGTTCTCGTTAATATGACAGGAGGCGCTTTTTCAGGCAATACAACCCTGGGTGTGGTAGCTACAAACGCATCATTTGACAGCACTGCTTTAACCAAGGTTTGCCAGCTCGCGCATGATGGTTTGGCTCGTTCAATCTGGCCTGTTCATACCATGTGGGATGGCGATACTGTATTTGCTTTATCTAAAGGCGATTTGACGGCCGATGTTAACCTGGTTGGCCTGCTGGCTGCAGAAGCTATAGCTATAGCTGTTGAAAGAGCAGTGATCAAGGCAACTTCCCTGGGAGATGTTCCTTCGCTAAGGGATCTGGCTCCATAAACTACTGTTGAGAGCTGTAAAAAATTTGTGAAATACTGAACACCAAGGCAGGAATTACGATTTAAATGTTGTATATGTTTATTTGTGTGTGTATGCGTAAAAATGCAGGTAGTCAAATAATTATTTTATAACAAGGAGGTAGTATTAATGGCTTTAGATCCAACCAAACATGCCGATTGGGAAATAGCTGAAGCTGCTGAATCAAGTATGAAGAAGGTATACCAGTTGGCAGAGGAGCTTAAACTTGAAGAAGAAGAGCTCCTGCCCCATGGTCACTATGTGGCAAAAGTTGATTACAAGAAAGTGCTCGACAGAAAAAAAGATGTTCCCGGTGGAAAGTATATTGATGTTACCGCGATAACTCCCACCCCGCTTGGAGAAGGCAAATCTACATCAACTATGGGTTTAACCCAGGGGATG
The DNA here is from genome assembly GCA_007127255.1 of Syntrophomonadaceae bacterium. Classification (GTDB taxonomy): domain Bacteria; phylum Bacillota; class Dethiobacteria; order DTU022; family DTU022; genus T3SED10-7. The sequence continues at coordinate 13,883 of SKZS01000150.1, forward strand.
GGTAAGCTTGGCAAGAATGTTCTCGCTACAATTCGCCAGCCATCAGGTGGTCCGACCATGAATGTAAAGGGTTCTGCGGCAGGCGGTGGTTTGGCCCAGTGTATTCCTTTGACTCCATTTTCTCTTGGTTTGACCGGCGATATTAATGCAATTATGAATGCACATAATCTCGGTATGGTAGCTTTGAACTCACGCCTGCAGCACGAAGCTAACTCTACCGATGCATTTTTAGAGCGCAGCGGTCTTAAGCGGTTAGATATTGATCCGAAAAATGTATCAATGAACTGGATTATTGACTTTTGTGCACAGGGCTTGCGCAATATCATCATGGGCCTTGGTGGAAGAAGAGACGGATTCATGATGAGCTCAAGTTTTAATATTGCTGTTTCATCAGAAGTTATGGCTATTTTGGCGGTAGCCAATGATCTAAAGGATATGCGCGAAAGGATGGGCAAGATTGTAGTTGCTTACGATAAGAGAGGCAATCCGGTTACCACGGAAGATCTTGATGTGGCCGGAGCTATGACTGCCTGGATGGTTGAAGCAATCAACCCCAACCTGATGCAAACACTTGAAGGACAGCCGGTATTTGTCCATGCCGGGCCTTTTGCAAACATTGCCATTGGTCAGTCTTCAATCATTGCTGACCGGGTTGGGCTTAAATTAAGCGATTATGTAATCACCGAGTCCGGGTTTGCTGCCGATATCGGTTTTGAGAAATTCTGGAATTTGAAATGCCGTATGTCCGGTCTTACTCCGGATTGTGCTGTAATTGTTGCTACAATCCGTGCTTTAAAATGCCACGGTGGCGCTCCGGTTCCAAAACCGGGTCAGCCGCTCGATCCCGCCTACAAGGAAGAAAATGTTGAGTGGGTCGAAAAAGGCTGCGACAATTTAATTCACCACATAAATACCGTTAAAAAAGCCGGTATCAGTCCGGTTGTCTGTATTAACCACTTCTATACAGATACCGATAACGAAGTTAAAGCAGTACGCCGCCTGGCTGAAGAAGCAGGCGCCAGGGTCGCCCTCTCGAAGCACTGGCAGTATGGTGGAGATGGAGCAAAAGAGTTTGCTGAAGCTGTGGTTGAAGCCTGTGATGAAAAAACCGATTTCAAATACCTCTATGAACTGGAAACGCCACTGCGTGAACGTATAGACTTGATTGCCAGGGAAGTGTACGGTGCAGATGGTGTTGAATATTCGGCTGAAGCTCTTGAAAAGGCTAAGAAGATGGAGGCTGATCCTAAAATCCAGAAGATGGGGACCTGTATGGTCAAAACGCACCTAAGCCTCAGTGACAACCCTGCTCTGAAGGGTGTTCCCAAAGGTTGGAAACTACATGTTCGTGATATTCTAACTTATGGCGGCGCTGACTTTGTAGTTCCCGTAGCCGGTGCTATCTCCCTGATGCCCGGTACCGCAGCCAATCCTGCTTACCGTAAAGTTGATGTTGATGTCGAAACCGGAAAGGTGCAGGGCCTGTTTTAAATATAATCTTGCCCTTTGGGCAGATAAAAGTAAAAAAAGAGGGACGCTTTCACGGCGCCCCTCTTTTTAGTGGTAGGGTAAAAAATTAAGTAGGTTGCTTTTAAGATTGCTCATGCCACCCGGAAGGCATATAAAGTTTCACGTCAGGGGATGGGTCGCGATTTAAAAGTATAGTATGCACTGTTTTATTTATACCAGAAATGAAAAGTTCAGGGGCTATGTCGAAAAGGGGGATCAGAACAAAATCGCGTTCGGCAAGCCGGGGGTGCGGCAGCTCCAGTGTCGGTGTGTTTATCAGGGAGCCTTCATAAGTGAGAATATCGAGATCTATCAGGCGTGGTCCCCACCTTTCTTCGCGCACCCTTCCCAGCGCATTTTCTATTTCCTGCATTTTCTCAAGTAATTCTTCCGGCAGCAGGGCTGTTTCCAGCAAAGCGCAGGCATTCAAAAACGGGCCCTGTTTCGGACCGCCCAGAGGAGCAGTTTCATAAAGGGGTGAAACAGATTGAACTTTAATATCCTCCTGGTCAGAAATCATTTTTATTGCTTTTTGAAGATATTCCAGGCGGTTCCCCAGGTTTGCCCCCAGTCCTATGTATGCCCGTTTAATAATAATTGAAGCCTCCTTGTCACTTTCACATTATTTGCTGCGGCTGATGATTACGCTAACCCCACCCTGCACACCCGGTATGGGCGGGTTAGGTTTGCGGACTTCGACAGTAACCTCGATTACTTTGTCAATCGTAAGCAGCTTATCGGCAATGCGAGAAGCCAGGGTTTCCAGAAGGCGGCATGATTTGCCATACATTACTTCTTCAACTATTGATACGGCAGAGCGATAATCGGGCACATGATCAATCTGGTCATGAAGATGATTGGAAAGATCAAGGCCCAGCTCCAGGCTGACCTGAAATTCCTGGCCCAGGCTTTGCTCTTCTAGAAGAAGACCATGATAACCGTAGCATACAATTCTTTCAACAACGATGCGGTCCATTCAAGTTCACCTCCGGGTTATCGCATCGGTCATTACAGCGACCCGTTTCATTTGCATAACATCATGAACCCTGATGATATCGGCGCCTGTAGCTATACCGTATGCAACCGTTGCGGCAGTTCCTTCAAGTCGTTCCTCGGTCGGAAGATCAAGGGTTTTTCCAATCATCGATTTTCGTGAAGTTCCCAGCAGTAAGGGATAACCGAGTTTTGAAAAAACTTGTAAATGGAACATAACTTCAAGGTTCTGTTCAAGATTTTTACCAAAACCGATGCCGGGATCAATAATTATTTGGTTGTCTTCAATACCAACCTGGCGGGCCAGGTCAATTGATTCTTCTAACTCTGCGATTATATTCGGGATTAAATCGTCATAGTCTGTGTTGCCGCGGTTATGCATCAGGCACACAGGAACCCGATAGCGGGCTGCAACACTTCCAATTTCGCTGTCTTTTTTTAAACCCCATACGTCGTTAAGCATTTCTACTCCTGCCTCAAGAGCATGTTCTGCGACTGATGCCTTGTAAGTATCAATAGAGAGAGGTATTTTAAAATTGTTGTCACTTTTCAGGGCTTGGATTACCGGCATAACACGTTTTAGCTCTTCCTCGGCGGTAATTTCCTGTGCACCCGGCCTGGTTGATTCACCACCGATATCAATGATATCAGCACCGTCAGCAGCCATCTTATAAGCCTGGGCAATGGCATTTTCAGTCTTGTCAAACCGGCCTCCATCAGAAAATGAATCGGGTGTGATATTGAGGATTCCCATAATCAGTGTTCTTTTACCGAGGTAAAAAGTATGACTGCCGAGATGTAGTTTTTCCGTCGGTTTATGCTTTAGTTTTTCAAGAACATGGTGTATTGATTGCCCAAGTTCTCCGGCTTTTCCACTTTGTGCTTTTAAGCAGCGGCATAATGAGGAGATTTCTTGACTAGAACCGGCAATTACAGCATCGATGTCGTTATCAGCAGCATGAGTTTTCTCTGAAAAAATAATCGCTGCATTTTCTCTGGACACAAGTTCCTCTAACAGAGGGACGAGCGATCCTGGTATATCGCAGAGCTTAAAAACATTGCGAATACAGCTTTGTAAAAACTGCTCTATTTTTAGGTTATCTAAATCCATTGATTTAAGTTCATTTTCAATTATTTGAGAGCTATAGTGGACAACATGCATAGCATCACCCCGATGCGTTTAATAAAGTAGAGTATCCCGGTTAGGCTGCCCTTCAAACTTGCTGCACTGTTCCCAAACATCACAGCGAAAACAGGTACGGGAGAGGCTGTCAGCTCTTCCGAGAGCAGTGCTGAGAGGTGAACGATGCTCATGGCAATCATTTTTTATACGGTGCTGAGCAATTGCTTTTTGAATTAAACTGCTCTCGGCTTCAGAGAAATCAGTTTCTGAAAGAATTGTTTCTGCCAGTTCAGCGCTCTTTTTTGCATGGTCAGCTCCGGATTGATATTCAAACCAGCGCCCGATATCGTGAAGTAATCCTGCTGCATAAGCCATTTCCCTGGTAATGAATGGGGTATTTTCTTCAAGAATTAGAATATAGGTCAAACGGGCAGTTGACAGGAGATGTTCGAAATGGTGATTACAAAACATGCGATTTACTTCTGTGCCATTGTTTTTCCCCAGGCACTCCTGGTAGATTGGGCTGGCAATAATCTGTTCGATGTTATTCATTAAACAACCTCCGCTTACTAATTGTAACGGTCTTTAATCAAACTGAAGACTTCTATTCGGGAACTCGGATTGCGACGGAAAAGACCTCTTACGGCAGAAGTGACTGTTGCTGAACCAGGTTTGCCAACACCGCGAATGCTCATACAGAGGTGTTCAGCTTCAACAACGACAACAACCCCTTTTGGCTTAAGCTCTTCAGTAATAATATCAGCTACATTTGAAGTTAGCCTTTCCTGGAGCTGGGGGCGTCTTGAAACAGTTTCAATTACCCGGACCAGTTTGCTTAGACCAACAATTCTTCCTCCTGCAGGAAGGTATGCAACATGGGCTTTTCCATAAAAGGGCAGTAAATGGTGTTCGCACATTGAATAGAAAGCTATATCTTTCACAAGTACGATTTCATCGTGGCCATCTTCTACAAAACATGTTTTCAGGTGCGACTTGGCGTCTTGCTTCAATCCGCTGAATAGTTCAGTATACGTATTTGCCACTCGTTCGGGAGTTCCGCGTAATCCTTCTCTGTTTAAGTCTTCACCAACTGCTTCCAGGATCATTTCTATAGCCCTTATGATTTTCTCCTTGTCCATTGCAAACCGCCTTTCTGTTAATAAATTAAAATGCCGGGCAGCCAAAGAATTAAACCGTGCAAAACTACACAGGACATGATGTTTTCAGTGCGCAGGTAAAGGTATCCGAGAACAAAGGCAGTTCCCGGCACAAGCACAGCAACTTCTAAATATGTGTATGGATAAGCCGACATCCATGGCTCGGTTGCCAGCAGGTAGATGAAATGAGTGACAGCAGCCAGAAAAACCATTGCCAGCAATCCTTTCGTAACTCCCAGCCAGCGGCTTAAATAGGTCTGAATATAGCCTCGCCAGATTAGTTCAAGCGGCAGGGCCACCAGTAAGAATAGCAATGGCAGCTGCAAGAAGGTTCTAAAACCGCCTGTGCTAATCCCTGCCGGCAAACCGCGGATTGTGCATACAACCAGAATTGCAGCAGTTATGGCTAAAAAGTAGCCATTATGTATCTTATCTCTGCGCAGACCGAGATCCATATAATCAATCTTTCCATTTATTGCATAGTAAGCCAGGATAAAGAGTATTAAAAAATAACCGGCAGCCGAATATAGCTCCGATAGATTAAATAAATTCGTGCCTATCCTGGTTATTGCCACGAGTGCCAGCACCATAGGTATCAAAATCAGGCTGAACAAGCGCGGCGGTGTATTGCCCAGATGCATCCAGTAGCGTGAATAACGGTGGTCCGGCGATAGAATGGTAAGGACGATAACTAAAATGGCGATAAAGATGGTATATACCAGGAAAGCGCCAAATACAGTGGGCATGGAATAATTTGCTGAAGGAGGCAAATCCGGCTTGCCCTCGGGGGATACGAAGTAATAGTAAGAGAGATCTTCCGGGGCATGGAAAGTGACCGGAATTGTATCTTTCCATATAGCCGGTATCCCTTTCTGATTGTCACCAATTCTTGCAACCTGGCTTAAAAGGGCTTCATCTTCAACCGGCATAAAGATGTTGTTTCCCCGTATTTCCTCAAAAATGCTGTGCTCAGTAACAATAAATAAACCCCCGTTTAAATCATTATTAACCTGTGTTTCTTTGTTCCGGTAAAATCCTTCACCCAACAGCAGATTACTCCTGTAGCGGTCAGTTTGGTTGACAGTGAGGATAATTCCACCCTGAGGGAAGTTAACTTCCAAATTATTCAATTCAAATGACCATGGCTCAAATTCACAGACGGTTTCAGTTTCATACTGATATGGGATCCTACCGAGAGAGCCGGGAAAGATTGCTGTAACAATAAATGCTGAAACAACAAGGGCTATGGTAATACCCAGTAAAATTAACATGGCAATAAAATAATTACTGGCCCCGATTTTTTTAAGTAGCAACTAAAGTTCCTCCTTGAGCTTGTCTTGTTGTCATTGTTCTCGGTATACTTCAACGAGTCTACCCCTTTTCCTTCTCAAATGCAAGAGTATAACATGGGGGTGCATAGTACCGTTTCTTTTCAAAACAGGTTTGATCTGCTATAGTGGATGTGTTAATAAATACTAAATTCAATTGAAAACTACACGGGGTGAAATAATTGCTTCTGGCTATTGATGTCGGTAATACTCACATTATGCTTGGTGTTTTCAGGGAAGAAAATATTATGGTTTACTGGCGGCTTGCCACCTGTAAGGAGAGCACAGAAGATGAATTGGGTATGATCGTAAAAAATCTACTGCATAACAATCGTTTGAAGCTGACCGATATAGAGTCAATTGCTATATCTTCGGTCGTACCTCCCTTGATGTATTCCCTCGAGCGCATGGCAAACAAATATTTTAATATCGAACCTCTTGTTATTGGCCCCGGTATTAAAACCGGTTTAAATATTGTAATAGATAACCCCAGGGAGGTAGGAGCTGATCGCATAGTAAATGCTGTTGCCGCTCACAATTTATATGAAGGACCGTTAATAATTGTAGATTTTGGGACAGCGACAACATTTTGTGCAGTTTCAGAAGCTGGTGATTACCTGGGTGGTGTTATAGCTCCCGGTATCGGAATCTCCCTGGAAGCTCTATTTGAACGGGCCGCGAAACTGCCGCGGGTAGAGATAATTCGTCCGGAACGCGTGATTGGCAAGGACACAATCGCCAGCATGCAGTCAGGGATAGTTTTTGGATTTGTCGGCCAGGTTGATGGTATAGTGCGCAGGATGATTAATGAATTTGCTGTTGAGCCCAGGGTTATCGCAACCGGTGGTTTTGCTGCCCTGATTGCCCGCGAATCGGAGACCATCTGCAAAGTTAATTCGCTCTTAACCCTGGAAGGGCTGCGCATCATCAGTAATTTGAACAGGTAATACTTTTTAAGGGAGTTTATTCTATCATAATTACATAGGGAGGGAATGTAATGGTTGGACCCGGGAACTTATTTGTGGTTCTAATAGTAGCAATTGGAATATTGCTTCTGGTAAGTGCGCTTCTGCAGTGGCTCTGGAATATTACTATGCCTGACGTATTTAATTTAAAAACAATTACTTACTGGCAGGCATTTCGCTTGCTCTTAATTGCCGGAATTCTCTTCGGAGCCGCAGGCGCTAATTTTGTGAATTAAAAATAATAGTTATACAGTTAGACAGGAGGTTAAAACCCGTGAAGGTGGGACTGGCTTTAAGCGGAGGCGCGGCAAGAGGCATTGCGCACATCGGGGTCATTAAATACCTCGAGGAAAATGGTATTAAAGCCGCCTGTGTTGCAGGAACCAGCGCCGGCAGCATTGTCGGTTCTTTGTACTGTTCAGGCAAAACAGTCGAGGAATTAGAGAAAATTGCCGCTACAATGTCATGGAAGGACCTGGTCAGATTTTCACTGCCTCATAAAGGGTTATTTGATTCAAAAAGCCTCCTGAAAGTGCTCAGGAAACATTTAGGCAATAAAAGCTTTGAGGAATTGAAAATTCCGCTGATTATAAATGCCGTTGATCTTATTAGTGGCAAAGAGCAGGTAATTACAAAAGGAGATTTAGCTGAAGCAGTATCAGCCAGCTGTGCCATACCGGGAATATTTACCCCGGTTAAAACAGGCAGTTATCTGCTTGTCGATGGTGGGCTTCTTAATAACCTGCCTGCCGCCCTATTGAAAGACAAAAATCTTGATTATATTATTTCAGTAAACGTGGGGGCGCAGCGGGCCCTGAAAAAAGAGCCTGAGACAATAATTGAAATATTAGTGCAGTCATTTGATGTTATCCGCCGCCAGCGTGATATGCCCGGTCTTGATTATACCGATACACTGGTTGAACCTGAGCTAGGTGACATTGCAGTACATGATACCAGTAAAGTAGACCTTCTGATTGAGCGAGGGTACAAAGCAGCCCGGGAAGCCTTAAAAGATGTTAACCTTTCAAAAAAACCCGGACGTTTATCCAGATGGCTTGGAAGGCGGAACAAATAAAATGGAGGTGTTATAGTCATTAGTGATAATTGTTTAGAAACAATCCGAAATCGCCGCAGTATCAGGAAGTATAAGCCCGATCCAGTTTCAGAAGAAGATCTGGAGAAAATAATTGAAGCAGCCAGGTTAGCGCCGTCAGGTACTAACCGGCAGCCTTGGCGTTTTATGCTGCTTGTCAATAAAGAAGAAAAAGAAAAAATAGCGGGGGCTGTAATTCAGCCTTTTGTAGTTGATGCCCCTGCCGTATTTGTCTGCTGCCTTGATCGGAGCGCTTATACCAGGGGCCTTGTTGAAAAAAGAATGGATGAGCTTGTTCAGTCTAACGTGATCAGTGAAGAAGCCGCCGGTTATATTTATCAAAGAAAAATGCCTGAACAAGTTGAAGATGTTGTTATTCCCGCATCGGCTTATATTGATCTGGGCATAGCAGTGGAGCAGATGGTTTTAATGGCTGCTGCTCTTGGTCTGGGCAGTTGCTGGGTACGTTTGTTCAATCCGCAGCAGGTCCATGAGGCCCTTAACTTATCGGAAACTATCGAGGTAATTGCTTTGCTGCCGGTTGGATATCCGGCAGAAACCACTCCTCCCCGACCGCGATTAAGCCGAGATCAGATCATGATCAACTATTAATATTGCCATGAAAATATAAAGGGAAGGCATGGGTTATCCATGTCTTCCCTTTACTTTTGTTACTTTGCGGCATGCTTATTATCTTTTAGCATTTCATTCTTTTGGATCAACCTGTGCGGCTGCCAGATTTTTGTACATTTC